>JANMLV010000022.1:0-43499 GCA_031372705.1 Bacteroidota bacterium
TGGCGTTTTAATATCTCGCTCACAAAATGGCGAATGCTCCATTAATTGTCCAACGCGATTCATGTATCGTTTCGGAAATTCAATTGGCGAAAATGATTCTACTATTAATAAGCGATTGTTCTCATCGTTAAAATGAATTTGATATAGTGTTCCTCTTGGAATAATTACATAATCGCCATATTCAAATGGAATTTCGCCATACATGGTTTTTAATGTGCCTGTTCCTTCATGAACAAACAGCATTTCATCGGCATCAACATTCTTGTAAAAATAATCGGTCATGCTTTTGCGCGGCGCTGCTAACGTAATATGCAAATCGCTATTTACTAAAACCGCTTTGCGACTTTCCAAATAATCGTCAACCGGCTTAATTTTAAATCCTTTTAGTGAACGATGCTTGAGTTGTTTCGATAACACCACTTTTGGTTCAACACTGTATGCCTCGCCAACTTGCTTAATTTTTGTCGGCGGATATAAGTGATACAGCAAACTATAAGTATTGCTGAACCCTTCGGTAGAAAATAATTCTTCGTGATAAAGTGTCCCATCCGGCTTGCGGAACTGGGTATGGCGTTTTTCGGGGATTTTCCCCGCGTGATTGTAAAATGGCATAATTTGTCCCTGGTTGAATATCCTTTAGCAAAAATACAAAGGAAAATATTCTTTGAAAGGTGATTTTTGTCGGTGTTAAGACATTTAATATGTCTTGTAGTCTAGACTGAAGACGCTCTAGTTTAGATTATTATGCAAATTGGTTACAGTTTGCTTCCTTTTGGTGTTTTGAAGAGGCTCGCACTAAGCATGAAAATGTATGTATATTATTTCAATCTTGCACTAAACCCGCGTGCGGGATTGCAGCGGAAATCCTTTTTGAGGAACGAAAAAAGATTGCAGTGTAAAGCCCGAAACACGCCCAAACAATAATTTTATAAATCGCAATGGATTACAAGCCTCTTCGCTTAATTTCTTTGTCGGTTAAATTTAACTCCCGGCTCATTTGTCCGCTCACCGATTTGTTTTCTTGTGCGCGACGAATTAAATATGGAATTACATCTTTAACGGGACCGTAAGGTAAATATTTTGTTGCATTGAATCCGGCTTTGGCAAGATTGTAGGTTATTTGATCGCTCATGCCATACAATTGCGAAAAGCAAAAATGTGGATGATTGGCAGGAATATTGCGTTTTTGCATTTCTGTTGCCAGCAATAAACTGCTTTTTTCGTTATGTGTAGCGGCGCATAATGCAATTTTTGTGTAGTTGTCTAAACAAAATAAAAGCACAGCGTCATAATCGTTATCGGTTGCATTTTTATCCGGTTGAATAGGTGAAGGATAATTCATTTCATCAGCGCGTTTCCGCTCCTTGTCCATGTATGCACCGCGAACCGGTTTTAATCCTAATATATAATTATGTGCAATGGCATCTGTTAACGAATGCTTCGAAAATGCTAAACGGTCGTGGCGATACATTTGTGGAGTTGAATAAACTACTGCTTTCGATTTATTGTATTTGCGCATAAGCACAAATGTTAAATCGTCAACAGCATCTTGAATCCAACTTTCTTCGGCATCGATAAATAAACCAATGTTTCCGCTTGCTGCAGCTGATGCAATTTGGTCCATGCGTGAATACAACTTTTCTTTTTCAGTATTTTCTTCTGCTGTTAATGGCACTTTGGAATTTAATTTTTCTAACAAAGAGAAACTCGTAACTCCCGTAACTTTACTACTTATAAATGGAATATTTTTTTTGCCTGATGCGAATTTGATGATGCGAATTAATTCATTTTTTGTGCGTTCAAATTCTTCATCCGATTCTTTTCCTTCAACACCATAATCAATAATTGCACCGATGTGGAATTTTTCGAGCTTGTCTAAAACCGGAATCGTTTCTTCCAATGTTTCGCCACCGCAAAATTGCTGATAAACTGTTCCTTTAATTGCCCACTTAAATGGCAGGTGTAATTTTAAAGTCAAATTCGCCAAACCTGTCAGCGCGTTGGTCATGGTTGGATTGTTCATCAATTTGAACAACCAATGTTCCCATTTTAATTCTCTGTTATTTTTGCCTGAGAAGGCTATTTCGGTATCGTTAAAATCGATTTTCGGCGAAGGTTCCAATGTTGTAATGGTTTTTGCAAATATACGGGGTTGTGGTAAATGTAAAAATGATATTCGTGCTTATATTTGCTCAAAATGTAATGTATGCGGATATTTCAAACAATTTTAAGCCTTTGTTTACTCCAAACCGTTAACGGTCAATCGTTTACAAGCTTTTTTGTTGGTGATACCGCCGATGTAGTTACCAATCCGCTAAAAGGAACTGTGCTAATGGGTGGTGCAGGTGAAAATGATAATGCCATACGCTGGTTTTTAGAACGTGCCGATGGTGGCGATGTTTTAGTGCTTCGGACAACCGGTGATGATGGTTACAACGATTATTTTTTTACCGACTTAGGCGTTGATGTTAATTCGGTTGAAACTATAGTTTGTCTGAATGCCGATGCTTCTAACGATGCATATGTTTTACGTCGCGTTGCCGAAGCCGATGCTGTTTGGTTTGCAGGTGGCGACCAATGGGATTACATATCATTTTGGCGCGATACACCTATGGAAGATGCTTTTAATGAACTGATAAATGTGAAACAAATTCCAATTGGTGGAACTAGCGCCGGATGTGCAATTCAAGGACAAGCTTATTTTTCGGCCGAAACGGGAACTATAACAACCGCTCAGGCTTTAAATGATCCTTTTCATTCGCTAATGGACTTAGGATATAACGATTTTTTAAGCAATACGGCAACAGAAAATATTATATCTGATACGCATTATGATAATCCGGATAGGAGGGGAAGGCATATGGCGTTTTTAGCGAGATTAATTACAGATTATGGTGTGCCATTTTATGGAATCGGTGTAGAGGAATACGCTGCAGTTTGTATTGATGAAAATAAAATGGCGAGGGTGTTTGGGTCTTATCCTGATTATGATGATTTCGCTTATTTTTTGCAGGCAAATTGCTATGAACCATCCGGGCCGGAAGTGTGTGAGGATGGTGAGAAATTAACCTGGAATCGCGATAGCATGGCGTTAAAAGTAATTAAAATTGGTGGTGATGATGATGGAACCGGAACGGTTGATTTAAATGATTGGAAAACAGTTGCAGGTGGAGATTATGTATGGGAAAATTGGTGGGTGGAAGATGGTAGCTTTCAAGTTACAACTGATGCGACAATAATTGACTGCAGTACACCAATTCAAAATATTAATTACGTTGCTGATGCGTTAAATTTTACAATCGATTATCAAAATCAAACCTTATTATTATATAATACTTCCGGTTATGAAAAATTAATTATCAGAGATATTTCCGGAAGGGTACTATCAACTTTAACCGATGTGCAAAAAACAATTTCGTTATCATCTTTTTTACCCGGAACTTATTTAATAAGTGTATTAAATGCTAACGGTACCTGGCAGCACAAAGCATTTGTAAAATAGTTATTTTATAAGTGTAATATACCCTGTTTTGGTATAGTGTTTTTCTGTTTCGTAGGTGTAGTATTTTAAGTAATAAAGGTAAACACCTGTGTCGGCCATAACACCCGCTATGGTTCCATCCCATCCTTCGTTATAGTTGCTTACTTCAAATATTTTATCACCCCATCTATTGTAAATGTCGAAGGTTTCGATTTTTATATTTTCTTCTATTATTCTGAACTTGTCGTTAATACCATCATTGTTAGGAGAAAATGCATTTGGAATAATAAATACTTCAGGACAATCAGGTAAATAATTTAATTGAATATACACGGTGTCGGTAACAAATCCATTTTGAATTAATATGGTATATAAACCGGCATTTGTTATGTTTCTGTTGCCGCCAATATATCCATCTTGCCATAAAAATTCCGGTGTTACATTATCCGGTTCGTCAATTAATTTGTTAATGTCTATGTTAACTATTTGACCTTTGCAAATTGCTGTGTCATAAGAAACAGATTGCACTTCCAAAGGTGTAATTGCAACATTATCTACATATAAATAAGCCGCATTATAAACACCGCCAAATCCGGAACATCCGGCAAATGCATCTGTAAGATTATTGCCTATCATTAAATACTTTTCATTACCGCTTGCATAAAAATAGCTTTCGAGTTCAAACCATTCATTTTTATCATCAATAATAGACCCGGTGGGGTTGCAAAATGTGTGTTCTACAAGTGTTGGTTGCGTAATAAAACCTGCTGTAGTAAAATCAACCATCTGATCATTCAAAAGTGAAACACACACGTTAGATGGCGCACAACTGCTAAAGTCGGAGAGATTCACATACCAAGTAAGTTTATAGGGATAATTTTCGGTTAACGTTTCACTCAAGGCAATTTCTAAATATTCGCGATAAACGGCACCTCCCGTTTGAGCTACATAAATACCAGCATAAGCGTCACCTGATTGCGGCATTTGTTCGCCGATAAAATTGGCAGGAACTGATACAATGCCTGAAGTATCACAAATATTGAAATAATCGGCTGTGGCCAGCGATGGGTCAAACCAAGGGGCAACACGATTTAGTTGTGAAATATCGGTCGGACACTCGGAATATACTTCAAAATCGCCGTTTGGAACCAAGTTTTGTGAACTAATACTAAGCGCGTAAAGGCATAAAACCGCCCATGTTAAAGCCAATTTAAGCCCGGGAGGTCTGATTTTTAAGCCAAAGAAATGGTCCATAATGAATGCGGCAATTGAGTAGGGTAAATGTAATCATTAGATTGATGTTATTGATATAACCGGTGTTTTACAGCGTAAAAATCGTGTCATTTTCAGGATTTTTTTCCTCCCCAAATTTGCTATCTTTACCCCGTGCAGAGTTTTGTAGTTTCAGCAAGGAAATATAGGCCATCGTCTTGGCAAGATGTGATTGGGCAAGATCAGGTTGTGGTAACATTAAAAAATGCCATCAAAAACAACCACTTGGCTCAGTCGTTTCTTTTTTGCGGACCTAGAGGAGTCGGCAAAACTACATGTGCCAGAATTTTAGCCAAAACAATTAACTGCGAAAATATTCAGGAAAGTGGCGAGGCCTGCAATGAATGCAACAGTTGCACTTCATTTAATGAAAATGCATCGTTTAATATTCATGAAATAGATGCTGCCTCCAATAACTCAGTTGAAGACATTCGGAGTTTGGTTGAGCAAGTGCGATATGCTCCGGCGTCAGGAAAATATAAAATTTATATCGTGGATGAGGTGCACATGCTCAGTTCAAGTGCATTTAATGCCTTTTTAAAAACATTGGAAGAGCCACCACCATTTGTCAAGTTTATTTTAGCTACTACCGAAAAACATAAAATAATTCCAACCATTTTAAGTCGCTGCCAGATTTTTGATTTTAACAGAATCAAAATCAAACACATGACGCAACAATTGGAAATTATATGCAAAAACGAAGGTATCGATTGCACCGATGAGGCTATGCACCTTATCGCTCAGAAGGCTGATGGCGCTATGCGTGATGCATTAAGCATCTTCGATAGGATTACTTCGTTTTCGGGAAAATCAATTTCAGCAAAAGATGTAATAGAAAATTTAAATATTCTCGATTACGAATACTTTTTCAAAATTACCGATGCATTTGCAGCTGAAGATATTACAGGAACTTTATTATTGTTTGATGAAGTAATAAATAAGGGTTTTGATGGCGATATTTTTATAAATGGATTGGCAGAGCATTTTCGTAATATTTTAGTGTGTAAAGATGAAAATACATTAAAGCTGCTCGATACAAGTGAAACAGTTATAGAAAGATATAAGAATCAAAGTAGTTTAATCAGCGCATCATTTTTATTAAGCGGATTAAATTTGCTGAATGCTGCTGACGTAAATTATCGCGCAAGCAAAAACAAGCGATTGCACGTTGAGTTGGTACTAATGAAATTGTGTTATATGCACAATGCTGTTTCTACACTGGCAATAGGCAGTACTGAAAAAAAAACGGCTGACCGTAACGAATACCCTGCATTAACACAAAAAAAAACGGCTGAAACCACCGTAAAATCTGCTTTTGTAGAAAATACGGTAACCACAACAACTTCCAATAATAATTTAAATAATGAGGTTGTTAAGAAAGTAAGAGTCGAAAATAATACCATTATTTCCGCACAGGTGGAAGAGGTTGAAACGGTAATGATTCCGAAAAAAACTGCACTCCGTCAGGCTATTAAACAAGAAGAGGAAGATAAACAAACAATATTATCAAGTAAGGTGGTGGAAGAGCCGATGCAAGTTATTTCACCCGAAATGTTTTTTGTAGTTTGGAAACAGTATGCTGATTTTATCAGAAAAGAACATCACCGCGTAGCGATAATAATGGACCATGCGGCAGCAACTATTAATGAAACCAATAATATCTTAGTGACACTGGATAATTCAGTTGAAGTAAGTATTATGAAAGAAATGCAAACTGACCTCCGCGAATTTATTAAAGAAGCGCTGGAAAATAATCAGTTTGATATTTCGTTTGTAATTGGTGTTTCAAAAAACGACAAAATTAAGCGACCATATACAGCTCAAGAAAAATATAAAAAAATGGAAGAGTTGAATCCACTCATTAAAGAGTTAAAAGAAACACTAGGTTTTGAGTTGGATTATTAATTTAGTAAATTATAAAAAAGTAATTATGAAAAAACGTTTTGGATTTTTTAGTTTGTTATTGGCAGTGCTCTTTATAAGTCAAACTGCTTTGGCGCAAACAGGTTCATCATCTTCATCGTCATCTTCAAGTTCACAAGGAACAAGTGGTAATAATGATAAGCCAGGAACTACATCGGGAGCCGGCTCCTTATCGTCATCTGCGCAGCAAGGCAGCAATGGCCCAATTCGTGTTGAACCGGGAACGCCTGACCCTATTACCATTTTTACTACATCAAATGTTTCGCAGGGCGGACCAAATGCGGTAAAGCCGGGGAAATATGATTTTGTAACTATTCCTAGTGACCCAACCAGAACCAGGATTTATAAATTAAAAAATGGACTTACCGTTTATTTATCTGCCAATAAAGCGGAGCCGCGTGTGCAAACTTATATAGCAGTGCGCGCAGGTTCGAAAAACGACCCTAAAGAAACTACAGGTTTAGCACATTACCTTGAACACATGATGTTTAAAGGAACTAATGATATTGGAACCACTAATTGGGAACGTGAAAAATTGGTGATAGATGGTATTTCTCGCTTATATGAAAAACATCGCGCAGAAACAGACCCGGAAAAGAAGAAACAAATTTATCATGAAATTGATATGTTAAGTCAAGAAGCAGCAAAATTTGCTGTGCCTAACGAATATGATAAAATGATTAATTCATTGGGTGCAAAAGGAACCAACGCGTATACAAGTAAAGAACAAACAGTTTATGTAAATGACATTCCGGCGAATGAAATTGAAAAATGGTTGGTTGTAGAAAGCGAACGTTTCAGTACATGTGTATTACGTTTATTTCATACAGAACTGGAAGCTGTATATGAAGAATATAATATTGGAAAAGATAACGATGGCAGAAAAATGTCGGAAGCGTTTTACAAAGCATTATTCCCAACACATCCTTACGGAACACAAACAACAATAGGAGAGGGCGAACATCTTAAAAATCCATCTATGGTAAATATCATGGGATATTTTTATACTTATTATGTTCCGGGAAATATGGCAATTTGCTTGAGTGGTGATATCGATTATGATAAAACAATTGCATTAGTAGATAAATATTTTGGCAATTATGTAAATAAACCAATTGGCGAACAAAAATTTGCGCCCGAAAAACCACTTATTGAAGTGCAGCGCCGTGAGGTGTTCGGACAGGAATCAGAAACCATGATGTTGGGCTATCGTTTTCCGGGTGCGGGCAGCGAAGAAAGTACTTTAGCCAAATTAGTTGCAGGTATTTTATATAATCAACAAGCCGGTTTAATTGACCTTGACTTGAACCAAGAGCAAAAAGTTTTAGATGCCGCAGCGTATATTTCTGAATGGAGAGAATACAGCGTGTTAACTCTTGCCGCCGATCCGCGCGAAGGACAAACCCTGGAAGAATGTGAAACATTATTATTAGCTGAAATTGAGAAATTAAAACGAGGCGAATTCGACGAATGGTTGTTAGATGCCGTAATTAATGATTTTGAATTGGCAAGAACTAAATCATTTGAATCTAATTCAGGCAGAGCAAGTGCATTTGTGAATGTATTTATTAAAAGAATGGATTGGGGGGCATATTTAAATGAATACGAATTAATGAAAGGCCTTACCAAAGAAGATATTGTTGAATTTGCTAATACATACCTCGGTAATAACAATTATGTTGCCATTTATAAACGCAAAGGTGAAGATAAAAATAACAAGAAAGTTGACAAGCCTGCAATCACCCCGCTAGAAGCAAACCGTGATGCGCAAAGTGAATTTCTTAAAAAATTCATGGATTTACCATCTGCACGTATATCACCTGAGTTCGTCGATTTTGAAAAAAAAATCCAAAACGAAACATTAGTTAGTGTGGGTGGTGCAACAGTTCCGTTTTCGTATATTAAGAATGAAGAAAATCAGTTATTCGAATTGTATTATATTTTAGATATGGGTACAAACAACGACCTGTATTTACCACTGGCAATAAATTATTTACCGTATTTAGGAACTGATAAATATACAGCCGCTCAATTGCAAAAGGAGTTTTTTAAACTCGGATTAAGCTTCAGCGTTTACACATCTGCCGACCGTCTCTATGTTTCATTATCAGGCTTGGAAACCAGCTTAGAAAAAGGCGTTGAGCTATTTGAATATTTGTTGAGCTCGGTGCAACCCGACAACAAAGCATATAAGGAATTAGTGCAAGGCATCTTGAAAGAACGCAGCGATGCAAAAACAAGTAAGACAAGTATTTTCAATAACGCAATGGTTAATTATGCACGTTACGGCTCCTATTCGCCGGTAACTGATATCCTTACCGAAAAGGATTTAAATAACACCTTGCCATTAACACTTACCGATAAAATAAAATCATTATCGAGTTACCAGCATCGTATATTTTATTATGGACAACGACCTGCCGAGAACGTAAAAACAGTATTGGCAAAATATCACAAAACAACACCTGAGTTAGCCGCCTATCCTGCACCTAAGAAATATGCAGAACAAGAAACAAAAAAGAACACTGTTTATTTTGTGAATTATAATATGGTGCAAGCGCAAATAATGTTTATGGCAAAAGAGCAGAACTTCTCAAAAGCTGTTTTACCGCAAGCACGTTTATTTAACGAATATTTTGGCAGCGGTTTGTCAAGTATTGTATTTCAAGAAATTCGTGAAACAAAAGCATTAGCCTATTCTGCTTATGTAAATTTCACCACACCTGCCAATAAAGATGAAGCACATTATGTGCGCGCATTTGTAGGAACACAAGCCGATAAAATGCAAATGGCTATTGAAGCAATGCTTGAAATAATGAATAACATGCCTCAAGCACAAGAGCAATTTAATAATAGCATTGAATCTGTATCTAAACAAATTGAAAGTGAGCGTATTATTCGTTCCAACATTTTCTGGAATTACGAAAACATAAAACGCAAAGGTTTAACCTACGATTATCGCCGCGACATTTACCAAGCCGTTAGAGGCATGTCAATGGCAGATATGCAAAAGTTTTTCGATGAATACATTGCCGACCAAACTTACACCATCCTCGTAATGGGCGACAAAACTAAAATCGACATTGCCTATTTGCAATCTATTGGCGAATTCAAAGAATTAACCCTCGAAGAGCTTTTCGGATATTAACTCCGAATTCAAATAAATATTCAAAAGCGGTGCACATAAAAATGTACCGCTTTTTTTATTCCACAACCTTATCCAGCCCTGAACGTGCGACAATATGGTAGCAAATTCGCCGCACTGCCTCACACCCAGCCCTGTAGGGGCGACAGATTGGTAACTCGGTACCACGCGCAACGAAATCCAGCCCTGTAGGGGCGACAGAATGGTAACATCTCAAAATGTGATAGCTTCTACCACCTAATCACACACCATCGAAACCACGAATTTTACTCCAACCCACTCATCACTCATGTCCGCCCCGCGGACAACTCATCTCTCATAATTCTACAATTTCGCTCCCCATAAAATCCCAAAAACTAGTATCCAAACTAAAATTCACCTTACTCCATGCCATCACATTAACTCTTTTCTTCCTATTTTCGCACCTAAATATTAGGAATATATGGCTGAAGTAGTACGTATGCCACGCATGAGCGACACCATGACCGAAGGAACCTTCGTAGAATGGCACAAAAAGGTGGGCGATACCGTAAAATCCGGAGACATTCTCGCTGAGGTAGAAACCGATAAAGCAACAATGGAATTAGAAAACTATGTGAAAGGAACCCTCCTTTACATAGGCGTTGAAAAAGGCAAAGCCGCACAGGTAAATCAAATCATCGCCATTGTTGGTGCTGCCGGAGAAGATTTCCAGGCATTACTCGACAGCGATGCTGCAACAACCGCTGCGCCTGAAGCAAAAACCGAAGAAAAAGCACCGGAAGTAAAAAAAGAAGAAAAAGCGCCAATCGCAGAAATTGCAGCGCCAATTACAGCTGTTGAAAATACAGCAGACGGTCGCATAAAAGCATCACCCTTAGCTAAAAAAATAGCACAAGACAAAGGCATCAGTTTACAATCAGTATCCGGAAGCGGACCTGAAGGTAGAATTATAAAAAAGGATATCGAAGAGTTTGTGCCGCAAGTAAAAGAAGCCGCAGCAATACAGCAAACTATTATCAATATTCCGCAAGTAGTTGGCGAAGAAGGTTATGAAGATGTGCCTGTTTCACAAATGCGCAAAGTAATTGCATCGCGATTAGCGCAAAGTAAATTTAGCGCACCACATTTTTATCTCACTATTTCTGTGGATATGGATAATGCAATGGCGGCGCGCAAATCATTAAATGAAATTAGTCCCATTAAAATATCTTTCAACGATTTAATTGTAAAAGCATCAGCAATGGCATTGCGTCGCAATCCTGCCGTTAATTCCAGCTGGTTGGGCGATACCATCAGAACAAATAAACATATTCATATAGGTGTAGCAGTAGCAATCAACGATGGCTTAGTTGTGCCTGTAATTCGTTTCGCCGACAATAAATCATTATCTCAAATTTCTGCCGAAACCGGCGATTTAGCCGAACGCGCTAAAAATAGAAAATTGCAACCCGCCGACTGGGAAGGCAACACATTTACCATTTCCAATCTCGGCATGATGGGAATTGAAGAATTTACCGCAATAATCAATCCGCCCGATGCCTGTATTTTGGCTGTAGGAGGCATTCAGCAAGTGCCGGTTGTTAAAAATGGCCAGGTAGTGCCGGGCAATATAATGAAGCTCACCATGAGCTGCGACCACCGCGCGGTAGATGGAGCAGTTGGAGCAAAATTCTTGCAAACATTAAAACAATATCTCGAAGATCCGGTAAGGATGCTCGCATAAAATAATAACGGTGCCATGAACTTATTTCATGGCATTTTTATTTTATAAGTATGTCGAAAAAAACATTGGTAATTGGCGCTTCAAATAATCCTGACAGATATGCCTACAAAGCCGTAAAAAAATTAACAGCTTATGGTCATCCCGTATTGGCACTCGGGAAAAAAGAAGAACATATCGATGCCATTCCCGTTGTAAAAGTGCGCCCCACCGATGCCGATATCGATACCGTTACGTTATACATCAACCCACAAATTCAACAAAATTATTACGATTATATAATCGGCCTCCACCCCAAACGCATCATTTTTAATCCCGGCACCGAAAACGATGAACTGACCGACCTCGCCGAAAAAAATGGCATTGAAACAATTGAAGCCTGTACCTTAGTTTTGCTCTCGATAGGCGATTACTAAAACACGATTTCACTGTAATTACTTGTTATGTATAATTTGGGCGTTTACGGGCTTTCCGTTCCAAGTCCTCACCCTAAAGGGATTGCGGGCTTTCCACTACAATCCCTAACGCGGGTTGGCAATTTGCATGACAAATAGTTATTAAATTGAACATTTTATTTTGAGCATCATTATTTCACATACCGAAGAAAATTATTTGAAAGCCATTTTCAAATTGTCAGAAATGCAATCCGAAAATGTGAGCACCAATGCTATTGCCGAAAAATTATCCACCACGGCAGCATCGGTTACCGATATGCTAAAAAAATTATCGAGTAAAAAATTATTGCATTACGAAAAATACTACGGCGTTTCCCTCACAGAAAAAGGAAAAAAATTAGCAAAAGATTTAATTCGCAAACATCGCCTCTGGGAAACATTTTTAGTAGATAAATTAAAATTCAGTTGGGACGAAGTTGATGAACTCGCCGAACAACTCGAACATATTAATTCCGAAATACTCACCGACCGCATCGATCATTTTCTGGGCTTCCCAAAATTCGATCCGCACGGCGACCCAATTCCCGACAAAGAAGGCAACATCGCCTACCACGAAGATGTTACCCTCGATAAAATGCATAAAGGCGATGAAGGTATTATTGCCGGAGTAATCGACCACAGCACACAATTTTTGCAATATCTCAATAAAATACAATTAATAATTCACACCCGCATAAAAGTAAAAGACGACGAAGACTACGACCAAAGCAAAGTAATTCTCATCAACAACAAACACGAACTAGTTGTATCTCAAAAAGTTGCTGCTAATTTATTGGTGAGAAAGGTGAAGTAGTAATTATTAAATTACAATAATTGCTTGTATGTCAATTATTCAATCACCACCTTTTGTGCTCCCAATGTTTTACCGTTTGCCAATACTTCAATAATATAAATTCCTGATACCATTGTGGTGCAATCTATCCATGTCCATGATGATAGTGCAGGCATGGTTATGGATTGTTGTTTAATACCCGTTAAGCTGTACATAGTAATTATTTTTTCTGCTTGAGCATTGTTATCCATAATTTGCAGAAATAAAATATCATCTGCCGGATTAGGATATATTTTGAAGTTTTCGTTTATGGTAAATTGTGTTGATTCGGCAACGCGATACAACGGTGCAGGAATATCATCAATCACTTCAGGATAGGCTTCATTAAATAATTCATTTAAAATATGCTGTGCGGCAACGCCCGATGGATATTCTTTTGTAGCTACTGACCTCAATAACGATTCTTCAGGTGCAGTAATTTCCATTATTGTGCGTTCACTTTGTTTTAAGTCAACAAGTAAACTATTTAACGTTGCAAAATTGGGGTCTGCTTGCGCGATGTAATTAGAAAGCAATGTTTCGGCTTGAGATAAATCGTTTTGTATTAATGCCAATTCAATTAATGTTTGGTTCGCCCAATCGTCATTTTCTGATGCTAATAGCAACGTTGCAGAATCAATTTTTTCGCTGGCGATATAGGCGTAGGTAGCATCTGTTAATAATTGTGTTCTGTCTGTATTTAATATGTCAATAGTTGCCAATAAATCGGTGTAACCTGACGCAATTAACGTATCATTTATTATATTGTCTGTTAAAAAATCTACAATTGGTTCAGGCACTTCGTAATTGCTTGTGGTTATAAGTTCGCCTACGGTATCTGCAATTGGATAGTTGAGATTTAATACTGTAAGCATATCGGCTGTTGCCAATGGTTCTGCTGATACAAGCGTTGAAAATACTTCATTACTAATATAAGGCGATGCTTCATTTAATTGTTCAACTAAAGTTGTGGGCGACACATTAGTTAATACGTCGCTAATTAATGTTGCTGTGCTGCCACCGTCAATTTTAGCCGTTTCGATTTGAATTACTTCGAGCAAATTACCGGCATCTTCAATCGCTAATGCAGCTTCGCTGATAATACGCAATTCGCCGCCGGTTGGTTCATCGGGTAAGGTTGATGGACAATCACCTTCTACACTGACGCCACAATTTTGTAATGTTATTTGCGATGCGGTGTATTGTGTTGGTATGCAAACCGATTCTGTGTGGTGACGGTAGTTTAAGGTTACACCTACTGGCACAATTCGAAATTCAGATTCCGGATGAAAACCGGGTGAAAATTTATTTCCTGCCGGTGCTGTAATAGTAGCATTGCATATACCTTGATTACCAAGCACACCGCTGGTAACAATAATGTTATAAATAAACCCTGCAGCGCCAATATCAGGTGGTAGAAATGAATTGCAGGTTAACTGCAGTTTAGAATTATTGCCTTGCGAACGAATGCCAATTTCAATGTTTTTGAAAGTGTTGCGATAAATTTCAGTTGCTTTATTGGAATTGTTTTCAACAAATATGCCAGAGCTGTAAAATGAACTGGATGTTGCAGGGCTTAGCGACGTAAAATAGTTCCCTTCAATATGGTAATTAAAGCTTGTTTCAAGGTATAAACCATAACTCGCCTTATCGGTATAATCGGGCACATAAAAATTGCACCGTGTAACTTGTGCACTAGGAATACCTGAAAATAAAACGCCGCGCTCATTATTGGTAAAATCGACGCCATTTAATTTTAGCAGGAGTGGACACAGAACAGAATTACCTGCATTTATGCCTCTATAATACCCCTCAAACGACGATCGCTCTATAATACACTCACCAACTGCTACCAAGCAAAGTTCGCTTGTTACGGCAAAAGTGGCGTTAGTGCTTGCAATTCCTTCGGGTGTGTCGTTCACCGATGTACAGTTGGTGAATGTATTTAAAAAATGGCACACATCAAAATTTACACCATCCACATCGTTTAAATAAACATCAGCCAAATTATCAGTAGCCTCGGGTAAATCGTTATTACGGGTAAAATTGCAATAGGCAAAACTGGCAATATTATCATCGTCGGTATTATAAGCGCCAGTATCGAAAGGGCGCATATCTATGCTGATGATATTATTTAAAAAATCGGCTTCATTTGCAAGAATTATTCCACCATAATATGCCGGGTTTGAGCCTTCGGCAGCATTTAAAGTTGCAATGGCTGTTTTTGCCATGGCAATTTTAGCATCATTTAGCAAACGCACTACACCATGGTCGCCTGCATCAACCGGGTAGGCACCGCTGTAAATATCTCCCGCTATTGGATGGGCTTCGGTATTTCCTTTCCCCCAAACTTGAATGCCATCCCAAAAATCACAGTAATTAATTATGGTAGCACCATCAACCACTAACATGCCTCCATTTTCTACAATTATTTTACCATTTTTAGGCATTCTAATTTCGCAATTTTGAATAGTTAACTTGGCACCTGGTTTAATAATAATATCGGTGTAGGCATCTCGCGTGGTGGTCCAGGTAATATCGGTGGTGATGATAGTTGGGTTGTAGCTGAGTGGTGCATCGGCTTGTAGGTTTGGGAGTGGTGTTTCCCAGATGCCATAGCCATATAAACATGTTCTTAAATTCATGCTGCAATAATTAATTTCTATGTCACCTGCACTTGCTAATGGCAAATTTTCATTAAAGCATTCCCAAACATTTGCACTTTTATTCCATACATAAACACCAATTCCGGTGGCGGCAAAAATCACATCATCAGAACCTTCCCAATAAACTAATTCCATTACCGGATAATTAGGTAAGCCTGCGGATCTATTTTGCCATGTTTCGCCATTATCATCTGAATAATATACTTTGCCTTGTCGTGAAATATTATTTTCATCCATTATATACCAAAGTGCCTCAGGATGGGTTCCTGATCCCCATTCATTAAGTGTATTAGAGCCAAAACAAACCCAAATTTCTGATTCCGAAACATTTTCATAATTAAAATCAACTGCCATGCCTGTAATAAACGCTTTATCTATTTGATTAAAATCAGTCGGACTCTCTCCAGTTATCTTTTGAATAGGTTCACCGAAATTTGCACCGGGAGTTATATTATTCACTTTGTATTCAGACCCTATGTCGTCTGGATCAAAGATTGTATAAACTAATTTAATTGTATCACTTTCAAGTGTAGTTGGGTCAATTCCAGTTCTATTTTTGTATGTTGCATTATACATGTATATTTTGTTTGGATTTTCTATATCTTCAAACCGTGCAAAAGTTGGAATTAAACTATTGGTTTGATAGACTTCACTTGCATGCAGTGTGTTGTGTTGGAACACCCGTGTCATTTTAAACCAATCGGATTCAGTAGGGGTAATCCTGAAAGTATCAGCTGCATTTCTATATAATTCATTGGTTCCCGTCCATATAAATTCTTCATTATTATCGATATAAAATTCAATTGGTATCAAAGGAAAAGTCCATTTCTCTCTTTCTGGCTCTGCAATATCACCACGAGGCACCTTAGGATTAGCGGCTACTCTAGCTCCTGTGCTCATGTTGTATTCATTAAATGACATGCTACTCGTATTAGACCAACCGGCACTATTGTAAGTTACAATTGATGAGTTTGGCGTCATGATAGAAATTGCGCCTTTATATGCATCACAGACTGTTCCTAATGGGTTAGGTTCATTGTCACTCGGTTCCCCGTCAAAAAACCAAGAATTGCCATCAACTGCAATTGCTAAAATACTGTAAGGTGCTGTTTCTACACTTTCTATGTTTTCAAAATCTGCCATCGTTAATCCTTCTCCGTTTAAGTTAACCCATACATCATCATTCGCTGAGGCGGTATTCAGTAAATTATAATCAGTGCAAAGGCTTGTACCACCATCCGTGCCAATATAAATTTTATCAACATTTAATAATGCGTCATAGGTAGTTCGCAAAACACGTATATCTCCATGTGTATTAATTATACTTCCCTTTGTACAATAAGGGAAGTAGCTGACGTAATCCAAATCACAAGTAGCTCCATCCATAATCGGTATTGTTCCAATGTAGACCTTATCTTGGTTCATTCCAACAACAATCTTCGATGGGTCACTTTTTAGTAAAGTAAAATCAACCCATTCATTTATTGGGTCAACATTTATTGGAAAGGATTTAGTTAGAACTGGCACACCACCGGTTACTGTAAATTTGCATAATAACGACACGTCATCAACTTCACTATTATCTGCAATCAAAAAGGTTTTATATTGAATTATTGAATAAAATAATAATTCTGATTCAAAATAAGTATTGCAGGTAATTGTAAGATATTCATCTACTCCATATAAAACTTCAGGTATTGGTGATATGCTATACCAGTCAGGATTAATATCATTTGCATTTGCGCTAAATAAAAATTCATTTAAATTAGCTTCATGAGGGCTAACCACAACAAAATTTGAATTTGTGGGAGCAAAATCTATATCCCAAACATCGTCTTTTACATTGCCGGTTGCAAACGTGTTTAAATCTAGCACTGGTGTTTCATTCCATTCATAATAATTTTCAGTTGGTGAAAGGTAATGGCTATTAGTATGTCGAACAAATATTTTATCTTTATTTGACACCCACAATTCATCAGTTCCCGGCCTTACTTCTAAACACGTTGTTAATTCAGGCTTACCAAATTGCAAATCAAAGTCAACCGGATAATTTCCTAAAGGCTCTCTTTCCCAAACGGCATTAAAAGGGTCAAAATAAACTAAACCTAAGTCATATCTATTTAAAGTTGATGCAAAATAGCCAAACCCATAAAGTGCGCTTGTTGTGTAACTTGGTCCTTCAACAAATACTTGCGCATTAACAATTTCATTGACACCTGTTGGTGGCAAATAACTGCTAAATAAGTTAATCCAATTAGAACCACCATCAAGCGTTTGCCACATGCCACTTCCTCTTGTACCTATAGTAATTTTGTTGTTATTTACCGGATCAACATATAATGCTGTTACACGGGCTAAATGGCTCTGACTATCATCAAAAGGACCAAGGTTAGTCCAACTAGAAATTAAATCACTTGCAGCACAAATAGTGATTTGTGCTTTTACCTTGTAAGTAATACTTAAAAGTAAAATGGAATAAATTAGTAGGTTTTTCATGGTATTTCAATTTTAATGCATTACAATTATTTTTTCAATATACTTTATGCCACTTGCAGTTGTGACTAGAAGAATATATGTTCCGTTTGGTATAAGTTCGGTTGAAATATTTATTTGTTGATTATTATTATTTATTTGCTTAAAAACAATTGCCCCTGTCAAAGATTGAATAGCTAGATCAAATTTTTCCTCAAAAGTTGTGCTAATTATTAAACTATTATTTACAGGGTTGGGATTCACACTAATTTTATCAGCGTTATTTAAATTGTTTGTTATACCTGTTGTTAAATCAAAAGCTACTAACCACGCATCCATTGGTGCAATAGCTGTAACATCAACATGCCCGCATTCAATATCGTAATCCGGAAATACATCAGGCACTTGGTTTTGGGTAAAAACATATAGCATGTTATTTTTAATCAGTAAATTACCCAAGAAATTACCACATCCAGTTTCACAATTACCACTCCCTCCAAAATTTCTACTCCAAATTACATTAAAGTTTGCATCTAACTTAAACAACCAATAATCAAAGTCACTGCCATTATTATAGTTTGCTAGTAAGTCGCCATCAAATGAAAAAGATAGACCTAATACATAATAATTTCCATTTTCATCTACAATTATTCGATGTGTATAGTCGTTTAAAGTACCTCCAAATATTTTTAAATCAACAAAATCTAAATCAGTGTTAAAAATGCCGATGCCTCCATCAGCTGAGCCTCCAATTCCATGCACATCAGGGAAATAATTAGTAAGTGGGTTAGCTTTATCTAATATTAATATTTGTCCATTTTGATAAATCATTTCCTTACCTGGTTCACTTCCCAAATCTGTTTCGCCTGAAATAATATTTTCATCTACAATATTACCTAAACTGTCCATTTTTATTAGCCATCGTTTTCGGCCAGTTATGCCGCTACCTGTCATATCAAAATCTTCTCCATTACAAATCACATTTAAAATATAGTATCCCCTATCAATTTCTAACGGATTTCCTGCCATACCATCATCTCCCGATGTGCCTAAATTTTTTGACCAAAGCACATTTCCCATCGAATCGGTTTTAATTACAATACCATCATTACTAAAACCACTTCCATAATGACCGGGTATGTCACCTCCACTTGAAGGACTATGACCACAAATTAGATAGCCGCCATCCATAGTCGGCATAAAGCTTTCAAAGGTTTCGTAGCCCGGACTACCATAGCTGCGACTCCAAATTTTATCGCCCATTGAATCTGTTCTAACTAACATGAGGTCTGTATTACCATGGTTGTCAGCAAAATCTCCGTCAATTGAAGATGTGGCTCCACCTGCGACATAATCATGATTTGACATTTGGTAAACGGAAAGAAATGCGCTTGCATTAGTATATCCTCCAAAAGAACTATACCATTCAAGGTTTAAAACACTATCAAATTTCATTAACGTAGCAGGAAATGCTAAATCATATAAACCCTCTGCATCACCATCTGTGCCAACATAGTCAATTGCTGCCAAAATTCCATTATCATGTGTATTAATTGCGTCATTAAAATGATCATTATCAGTGGTTCCATAGCACCTTTGCCACGCGATACTCGGCTGTGCATAGCTTTTAGCTCCTAAAAGTGCTAATGTTAAACATAAGGCAATAAATTTAATTTTAAACATAAGGCAAGGTTTAAACTGTTATTTGTGGGGGTTTGGAGGGTTTGGTTACCAAATTTACTCAAGTTATTGGAAAAAAGAAATGAAATATGTAGAAATTAGCTCAATTAATGATAAATTAAACTTGAAATTTTAATTTCCAACCAAAATATAATCCGCATCAAAATCAGACACCCAAACTGCAACGATGCGTCCAATATTATTGTTATTATCCTCCTCAATTGGCCCCAAACAACTCCAATCCGATTCAACAAAGGATGGTTCACAAGCTACAGGGTCTTGACTAAACAGATTACTTGATACCAATATTAATTGCATCAAAATAGTTAAAGTAATGTTGCGTTTCATGTGTTTTTATTTATTGATTAATAATAGTTCTGCAGATAAATAGACAGCTTGTCCTGACAAAAAAATACAATATAAACCATTTGGTAAATCAGGTAATACAACAGTTGCTTGGTCATTTTCAATTACTTGAGTTGAGTAAACTTTTTCACCATTAATGTTGTAGACTGTAAGTTGTTTATCAGGTGCGCGTGAATTAAATTGTATTTGAAAAGACCCTGAGTTTGGGTTAGGGTAAATTTTAAATACATTTTGTTCAATTTCAACTTCTGATACATCGTTAGGTAAATCAAATACAACCATCCATGCATCACGTCTTTTAAAGGCTGGTGGTGGGTCTGGTATAAATCCACATTGAATATCATAATCAGGTAGTGCTTGAGGCACTGATGGCATAAAACAAATTAGCTGATTATTGTGTAGAACTAGCGAACCATCCCATTGTAACCCTGATAATTCACCACTTGGATACGTGCCTCCAAAATTTCTACTCCAAATTTTATTAAAATTGCTGTCCGTTTTTAATATCCAATAATCATTAGCTTTGCCTGAATCATAGTTTCCGGGTAAATCATAATCTAAAGAATAACTATAGCCTAAAAAATAATAATTAAAGTTTGCATCTTGATGATATCTATAATATCTTTCTGATGAACTTCCGCCAAACATTCTTACATCGATTAAATCTAAGTCTACATTGAATATTCCAATTGCACCTTCCTCTCCTGCATGGCCTTCAGGCGCCGGATAAAGTGTTGAGGAAGCCAAACTAGAACCTATGGCAATCGTTCTGTTCCCACTTATTATTCCTGTTTGGCCGTCGGAACGTAAAAAATGTTCTTCGGCTTCATAAAAAGCTTGTTTTTCAATTTCACCTGCATTATTTAACTCTATGACCCACCTTTTTTGGAAAGTTGGTATATCATTTCCTATCAGGTCAAAATCTTCCGATGTAGTATAAATATGTATTTGGTATTTACCGGGTGCTGTTTCTACAGGTGTTCCTATACAACCATCGATGCCCGTTCCGCCTAAATTTTTTAACCATTCAATATTCCCTTCGGAGTCGGTTTTAACTACATTTGCATCCTGACTAAAAATATCTCCATAATGAAATGGTATATCACCGCCCTCTTGAGCACTTTGCCCGGTAAATAAAAATCCACCATCGGATGTTGTAATTAATCCATCTATGTCTTCAAGTCCAGGTCCTCCATAACTTTTATGCCATAACAAATTACCCAATTTATCAGTTTTCATCAACATAAAATCTAATTGTCCCTGAAAACCATTAGTGCCCTCTCCACCGAAGCCATAAAATACAAAACTTGAATCGCTTAACTGAATCACAGATTTAGGTGTAATTGCTAAATCGGGTCGGCCATAAAATTGTTGCCATTCTATCGCCAACAGTGAGTCAAATTTTATTACCCACCCAAAAGCACTGTCAAGCCCTTCTAAATCGCCATCAATAGAGCTGGTTGTTATACAAGTAATAATGCCATTGTCGAATGTAACTTTAGCATCTGTAAAATAATCGGTACTTGTTCCCCCAAAACACTGTTGCCACGCAATACTTGGCTGCGCATAGCTTTTAGTCCCTAAAAGCGTTAATGTTAAATAAAATGCAATAAATTTAATTTTTAACATAAGGCAAGGTTTAAACAGTTATTTGTGGGGGTTTGGAGGGTTTGCTTTTCAAATTTACTCAAATTATTGGAAAAAACAATTAAAATTGTTAGAAATACGGGCTTCGCTGAGTGCCGATCTCAAATTGTTGATGTAGTAAACTATCTAATTAACAAAAAGTAGAGCAAAATAAGTAATAGGTTTTTCAGGGCATTTTATTTTTAATGAATTACTATTATTTTTTCAAAATACTTTTCTCCGGTTGCAGTGGGAATTTGTAAAATATAAGCTCTGTGTGGAATAAAATTTGTTTGTATATTTAATTGTAGCACAGCATTTCATCCCTAGCCATATTAATATCTAAAATATTTAAATGCATAAATAACATATTGAATCTACTTTATTACATTTATTGTATGCATTTTGCGTTATCAAGGAGCAGAAATTATATCTTCCGTCCGAATAGATATTTAAAAAATACGTTCTAATTATTTTGCGATCATTGCGTGGGCTTGTTTTGCGAACTTTGCGCTTGCCAGGCTGACTAGACTGGCCTGCCAGGCTGAATAGACTGGGGAAACAAACACATTTAACAATTGCAAGACACAAAAAATTTCCTCACCGCTTCACAATACTTTTTGCATCTACCACAATTGTATTGGTCCACGAGTCGTGCCAACCGCGAACAGAACCTAAAAACGAAAATGGTTCAAACGGCACAAATCTGCTTATGCTTCTGCCTAAGGCTTGGCCTACAGAAATTTTTTCTAAATCATCTTCTCGTACTACTAATGTTCCCAAAACAAATTTACCAACGGTTCTGCCAAATGCATATTCCATAATAAAATAATAAACAAAAAAGGAACCGTAAATAGCAACATAAATGCCAACACTGCCGCGAACACCAACAATAATTACGGCAGCAATTGCTATTCCTATAATCACTACATAATCAATCAAAAAAGTTACAAATCGTTTCCATGAAGGTGCGTATTCATAATCAAGTACTTCAGGCATGCCGATACTGTCGAGTGGTGTTTGGTCTTCCATTAGGTTTAATTTTACTCAAACCTAAAAAAATTATTCAGAAACAGGTAATATAAGTTGCTTTTTTGGGAATATTTTTTTGCCCACAACCTTGAAAGTAAATACCAACGCAAACATAATTCCCAAAATAGTTACCATAGCACCCGAAACCGATGCATTTAGCAGTAAAGCTAAATAGTAGCCACTTATACTTGCTGTTATGCCTAAGCCTGCCGAAAGCCACAGCATTACTTTTAATTTATTGGTAATTAAATAAGCAGTTGCTCCGGGAACAATTAAAAATGCAACTACTAAAATGGCACCCACACTTTCAAACGACAATACCGTTGTCATGGATACTGCTCCCATTAATAAATAATGCCATAATGTAACCGATACACCTAAAGTAATCGCATAATCGGGATCGAAAGTTGTTAGGTATAAACCTTTGTAGCCAATAACAATAAAAGCAATTATAACTATAAATAGGCCACCTAATAACCAAACTGCTGTCGGCACATTTTGCCATGTTTCAAAATTTACAAATGTAATATCACCATATAAGACACAGTCCTGATCCAAGTCAACTTTATCTGCAAAATAAGTTATCAGAATTACACCTAATGCGAATAACCAAGTAAAACTTATGCCTATGCTCGCATCTTCTTGCAATTTAGCTTTCTTGTGAAATAATTCTATCAAAACTGTGCATAACATTCCAAATGCAGCTGCCCCAATTAGCATTGGAACCGAACTTCTTGAGCCCGAAATTAAAAATGCAATAGCAATACCAGGCAACACAGCGTGCGAAATGGCATCACCAACCATAGTCATTTTACGCAATACCAAATAACATCCCAACAATCCCGATGTTACGGCAACTAAACTTCCTGTTAATATTATCCAAAAGGCATCTGTAAACATGATATATTATTTAATAAGGAATAATTTTTTCGTGCGGGTCTTTCTCCGGCTTTTCTAATAGTTGAATTAATTTTAATTCAATTTCAGGCGTAATAATATGTTCAATGGCTTCGGCATCTTCATGCACATGGTCGCCTTGAATTTGCAATTGTTGTGTTAAGTACATTTCCCAAAGCCTGTGAATGCGCGTTATGCGTTTGCCTTCTATTTGGCCGGCTTCAGTTAATAAATATCCGGAAAGATGTTTTACCACCAAGTCTTTTTGCACTAACATTTTAAAGCCTTGCTTAAACTCGCGACTTTTCATCTCGCGCTCTTCCACAATTTCTGAAATGGAAAAAATATGCTTGCCGGGATTTTTTTCTTCTAAATGATATAATTCCTTCAAAATATTTTCACGCAACATTTTATGCAAATATTTTTTTCGAGTAATATATTTTGGCACTACGCCTTTTTTAGGTGCAAATAAAATACTGAGCACGGCTATTGCCGAAATCATCATCACTATCCATGGTCCTGTCGGCATTTTGTTATCAATGTAAGATACATAAGCACCAATAATGCTGCCGATTACCGCAAATAAAACGGCGAGTAATATCATAACACGCAATTTGTTGGTCCAATATTTCGCAGCCGCAGCAGGTGTTATCAGCATAGCTGCCATTAACACAACCCCAACTGCCTGAATGCCTGCCGCCACAGCTGCTACTGTTAATGTGGTTAATAACAATTGCAATTTATTAACCGGTAGCCCAACCGCCTGCGCATACTGTGGGTCGAAACTCAATAATTTAAATTCTTTATAAAAAATAACCACTGCCGTAATAATAATGATGCTCACAGCGCCCATCGTTTTAATATCATCAGGATGCATAGCCGCTGCTTTGCCAAATAAAAAATTATTTAAACCACTTTGTGCTGCATTGCCTGATTGTTGAATAAAAGTCAGTAATAATATCCCAACGCCAAAAAAAACAGATAATACAAGTCCTATCGCTGTGTCCGATTTTAATTTGCTATGCCTCGTAATTAAATCAACACAAATAATGGACAACCACCCTGTAACAAATGCACCACCCAACAATACCCATAAATTGCGTGTGTCGAATAAAATAAAGGCTAAACAAACGCCGGGTAAAACAGAATGTGCAATAGCATCTCCAGTTAATGCACGTTTCTGCAAAAATGCAAATGTGCCTATGGTGGCTGAACTGATACCTAAAAGTATCATCCCTACTACCACAAATAATACATTTGGGTCACTAAGCGAAAGAAAGTTAAAAAATGAATTCATTTGTTTTTATAATTCAAATCGATAGGATAAACCTGTTGAAAGAAATGTTATCTCAGATTCAAAAAAATAACCTCCCGAAATATCTAATTGAAAATTATTGTTGATTAAATAGGTAAATCCGATATCTATTGCAGTGGAACCATAATCTCGCGGACTCCGTTGCCCGAATATTTCAATAAAGTAACCACATGTTTCGCCTAATGCTAAAGCATTGGAAATAGAATAGTTTACGTTAGCTCCCGTTTCATCACTTAGCCAATTGCCGCCTGCATTAATTCCTATCGACCAAAAATCAAATACATCTACCGACCCTAATAAAACAATATCGGCCGTACTACTCATCCCTGTTAATTCAATTTGCGTTAAATGGGTGCCAATTGCAGTGAGTAATGCCAGTTTAAATTTGTCTTTATTTAAAAATACCGATTTCGCACCAATACTAATTCGCTGATTGTAAATGATATTAGGTTCATCAAACGTTAAACTCGGTTCAACGCCAAGGCGCAGTTCTGTATGCGTATTAAGACCAAAGCGCATTAAACTTGAGGCAATATCAAATTGCTGATTATTATCAAATGTATATTGAAAACCGTGTTCGCCTTGCAACCAACCTGTTGGCACTATTTCAGCACTCTCCGTAATATCCGGTCTGTCGGTTACAATTACAGTTGATTGCGCAATAGCAATTTTGCCTATTACAACGAAACAATTTATAATTAATATTTTTTTCATATCAATTATTTTTCTCTTGGTGGCACTTGCAATTCGCCTAACATTTCACCAACCTTAGCTAATAAATCAATTTTACCACCGTAGGTTCTTTGTAAATATTCAGGTACAAATATTTTTTCTTTTGGTCCGCTGCCTATTAATTGTGTGTTTAATAATATTATCCAATCAAAATATTCATAAGCACTTTGCAAATCGTGATGCACTACCAAAATTGTTTTGCCTTCATCGCGCATGCTTAATAATAAATTAAATATTGTTTTCTCGGTAGTTGCGTCTATGCCTGCAAACGGTTCGTCCATAAAATACAAATCAGCCTCTTGAGCTAAACTGCGTGCTATAAATACACGTTGTTGTTGCCCTCCCGATAACTGCGAAATTTGTCGGTTAATATATTGCTGCATATTTACTTTTTCTAAACATGCTAATGCAATTTCCTTGTCTTGTTTATTGAGTCGTTTCAGTAATCCTTTTTTACCATACCTGCCCATCAACACCACATCTAAAACACTAGCCGGAAAATCCCAGTCTACACTTCCTCGTTGTGGCACATAGGCAACGCGATTGCGCACATCATTAATATTTTCACCAAAAAGTTTCACATAACCACTATCATGGTCATTTAATTCCATCATCGCTTTAATCAATGTCGACTTACCCGCACCATTTGGTCCGATAATACCAACCAATTTCCCTTCAGGAATTTCAAAATCTATTCCCCATAATGCAGGCTTTCGGTTGTAAGAAACCGTTAGGTCGTGCACCTCAATTGCAGGGATATTTTTATTTTCACTCATTACACTAAATAAAATAAATTTTAAATAATTATCGAAGTTCGATTTATTTCACCACTCATTTTAATGCTTCATAAATAACTGTCGCATTATGTGTTACCATGCCAATATAATTACCTTCAGCTGTGTCAGCCGCGCCCATGGCATCACTAAACAATGTGCCTCCGGTTTTTACAGGATGTTTTTTCTGATTGCAACCTTCCACCACAGCTTGAATCGATTTCTGACTCACACTGCTCTCTACAAATACGGCTTTAATATTATCTGCAATTATTAAATCAACCATATCGGTTATATCTTTTAATCCAAATTCGGCTGCTGTTGAAATGCCTTGTAATCCTTTTACTTTAATGTTGTATCGGTCGCCAAAATAACCAAACGCATCATGTGAGGTTACCAGTATTCTATTTGCCTCGGGTATGGCTGCAATTTTCTCTTTCACTAATTGGTCGAGTGCGCTTAATTGGATTAAGTAATTCGCTGTTTGCGTAGTATAAAATTCGGCATGTTGTGTATCTATGGCAGCCATTTTATTGCCAATAGTGGTAACGGCAATCATCCATAATTCAACATCAAACCAAATATGCGGATCATGTGTGGCTATGCCGGCTACTTTTGCCACGCTGCGCAATTTATTTTCTGGAATATCGGCTGCAACAGGAAAAACGGGCTTATCTGTCGCCAAACGGTCAAAAACTTCTTGCATTTTACCTTCTAAGTGCAATCCATTGTAAAAAATGATATCCGCTTGTCGAAGGGCATTTAAATCACCTTGGGTGGCTTTATACAGGTGAGGGTCAACTCCCGGACCCATGAGCACAATTACGTCAGCCTTATCGCCTACAATCATTTTTACGGCATCACCTATCATGCCTGTGGTGGTCACAATGGTGAGTTTGCCCGGTTCAGCCTGTTCTTTTGGCTTGCATGCGCCAAGTAACAAGGCACTAAATAGTATTAAAATTAACGGTTTCATAGCCTGATTTGACACAAAGATACAATAATTTAGATTAGTCTAAAAAATAATTTAGTATCTTTTAAAAATTTAACACGCTGTTAAATCCTTAACTTAGCGGCAGAAATGATAAATCCTTTTAAAATCGGCGATGTAAAAGTGTTTACACATACTGTGGAAGCAACCGATATTGCGGCATTTGAGAGCGGTGTGGTGCATCAGGTTTACAGTACCTTTTGTTTAAGCAGAGATGCCGAATGGAGCACGAGGTTGTTTGTGTTAGAGATGAAAGAAATGGATGAAGAAGGCATTGGGACATTTATTGAAGTAAAGCATGTTTCTCCCGCAAAAGTTGGGTCTCAAGTAGATTTTTATGCCAAATTAGAAGCTGTTAACCGGAATGAAATTATCTGTTCATTTATTGCAAAATGTGGTGAGCGAATTATTGCTGAAGGAAGAACGGGACAAAAAATATTGAAACTGGAAAAGCTGAATGCAATTATGTCGGCAATTAATTAATTGAATTGCAACGAACTGCAATTATTGTAATTTTGTTAAAACTGAAATGAAACCTGCCGAATTAAATATAAGAAATAAGCGCGCTACTTTCGAGTATGAAATAATTGATCGTTATACGGCAGGATTAGTTTTACGTGGTAGCGAAATAAAAAGTGTGCGCGACGGCAAAGTCAGCATAAACGAAGCTTATTGCATGTTTAAAGATGGAGAACTATGGGTTAAGAACCTGAACATTTCGGAATATAAACAGGCTTCGGTTTGGCAACACGAGCCCTTGCGGATGCGCAAATTACTTTTGAGTAAGAAAGAACTCAGTAAATTATTGGCCAAGGTTAAAGAGCGCGGCTACACCATTATTCCGCTCAAGATGTTTATGAACGAAAGAAGTTTTGCCAAATTAGAAATTGCTTTGGCGCGCGGTAAAAAAACGCATGATAAGCGCAATTCCATAAAGGCTAAAGACGAAAAAAGGGATCTTGATAGATCCCTTAGAAATTATAAATAAGAACTTAATTTAATTAAGGAGTTAAGTTCACATCAAATTTTAATTCAATTAATACACTTTCAGAACCGGCATCGTAACTTGAATCAATCGGATTAAATACAGTGTAATTATCAGAAAAATCAACATTCATAATCATGTCGTTAAATGCTAAACGTGGTAAGTCGTAATTTGACCACTGATTCATTATTCCCGTTAGGTCTAAATTTACGCTTGTTTTTGACTGGTCATCATCACCCCAAAACCAATAGCTGGTTTGTGAACTTTGAGAAATAACGCTACCTGTGTTAAAGTTGTTGATGAATTCTTCAGAAAATACTTCACCATTATCTTTTACATCCATTTTATAAATGTAAGCGTATGATTCGGTAACACCATCGGTTGTTACATAAAGATTAGTTCCGTCAAATTCGTATTCAACATTGGTAGTTGCACCGTTTAAAGTTGTAACCACTGTACCTGTCATGCTCGTTAAAAGCCATGGCTGGGTCATACGGGCATCACGTGAGTGAATAGTAAAAAATGGATCTTCTTCACCTTTAGCACAACCGGAAAAGGTAAAAGAAGCGCCCACTAATAGGGCAAAAAATGCAATCGAAAGTAGTTTTTTCATATAATATGCTTAAAAATATCGCGGCGCAAAGTTAAGGAATAACAGCAACAAAGAGTGATTGATATGTAAAATAGTTGCAAGTAAAAAAAATCCCGGCTAGAGTGCCGGGATCTATAATTCCAATTAAATGCTTGTAATTACCAATATACAATAAGGTTTACACCACCATAACTGTTAACGTTAAGGCCTGAAACACTGTTTTTATATTCGCCAACACTGCTGAATTCAGTAGTTGTTGTAGTTTGACCTTGAGTATCGGTTAATACTGAATCATAAGTCCATTCGCCACCCATACTCATTGAGTTGAAGCCAATACCCACCTCACCTCCGAAAGAAATATTATCTGCAAAGAAATAGTTGAAACCACCTAAAAGGTTTAAACCAAATCCTATTCCACCAGGATAGCTAATTTCTTCGATTAAGGAAGAGGAGGTTGTTTCTGCATTTAAATTGACATCAGACGTATAATTTACACCGGTAAACATGGCAAACAATACATCTACACCCAAATATGGGTCAACTTTTGCCGACTCGGTTTCCATGTGTTTTTCTAAACCAACACCCACACCAAACGAAAAACCTGAGGTTTTTACCTCTGTAGTTCCATATTCGGTTGGAACACCGGTTGAATCGCCTATAAAGGTTTTTGCCGATAAACTGTTTAACCCTAAAGAAAAGCGGCTTGCTAATCCATCACTATAATACCTTTTATACAATAATACATTTTGTGGAATTAGATTATCAAGAGTGATATCAAATCCACTATTCAAAATGCCAAGTGGGTCGCCAATTGTTGCGCCTGAAATAACAGTTTGATCAAAATTGCCAAAAGCTACATTTGCTAATCCGGTTACGTTAAAGCCTAAGCCTGAGTAACCTTCATTAGGCATATTTTGCCCATAAACGCTGCAACTGAATGCAGCAAAAACTAAAATGATTGATAATTTTTTCATAACAATAGGTTTTGTTTGAGGCAAAGTTAGACACCAATGCCTGCGGGCGGTTACATAGAATGAACATTATGCTTTTAAGAAATCCTCATTTTAGTACGCTATTTGCCACTAAAGTTATCCATTGGGCAGTCGATTTGGTAATACTTATTATAAAATTGTCGATATATCAATAAATTTTTCCAGGCAACATCGGCACAAACTTGAAATTATCGCCAACTTCTTTTCTAAACTCATTTTCACCCGTTTTAGTCATTTTTATCATCATTTGGTCGGCATCGTTACCGAGCGGTAATACAATAATACCGCCTATTTTGAGCTGTTTTAACAGTTGTTGGGGGATTTCCTTTGCTGCTGCCGTAATAATAATTCTATCGTAAGGCGCATAAGCAGGTATGCCTTCATAGCCATCGCCGAAATACATTTTTACGCCATTATAACCGAGGATGTACAATTGCTGCTTCGCTTTTTCATGCAATTTTTTAAACCGTTCAATGCTGTAAACTTTTGCACCCATTTCAGCCAAAACTGCAGCTTGATAACCGCTTCCGGTGCCAACTTCCAACACTTTCATGCCTGCTTCCAGTTCGAGCCATTCGCTCATGTAGGCTACGGTGTAGGGCTGACTTATCGTTTGGCCTTCACCAATTTGAAATGCTTTGTCTTCGTAGGCGTGTTCCAAAAAAGCAGCATCCATAAAGGTATGCCGTGGTATAGCATTAATAGCCGTTAAAACCCGCTCATCTATTATTCCTTTCGTGCGCAACAGAGCTACTAATTCTTGTCGCATCCCCTTATGTCTGTAACTATCAAATGTCTGATTCACCGGAAATGTTAAATTTATATGATGCATTGCGTCTGGAAGCAGACGAATGTGTTTGCATCTGCAAATGAATAACACTTTGAGCAGTATACTTTCCACTTTTACCTATAAATTATCCACAATCACTTTTTTAATCGAAAAAATTCTCCTGCTGTTTTTATTTTTACAGGAGGTTAACCCGGGCACGAAATTTGAATCAAAGGGGTAATTAAAATTTATAAAAACATTCAAAACCTTATTTAACAATTATGAATTTGCTTAAAAAACTTGTTTTACCGGTAATCATTTGTATCGCAACTGTTGCCAAAGCACAACAAAAACTTGGCCTCAATGCGCAACGCACTTACGATGTAACTCCTGCTGATTACGGTCTTGTTTTCGACACATTGCGTGTTACTACTGATGATGATGCCAGTCTTTTCGGATGGCATTTATATCCGGGTGAAAAAGGAGATAAGTCATCAAAAAAATCAGTAATTATCAGTCACGACGGTAATGGAAATATGGCAAACAGCTTAGAGCAAGCCGGTAAATTTCTTGGTTTAGGTTACCATGTATTCATGTACGATTATCGCGGATTTGGTAAAAGCTCCGATTTTAATGTGAGTCCTAAATTTTATATCTACCAACAATTTGCAACCGATTTAACAGGCGTAATTGAATATGTGAAAAAATATCACGCTTTATTTTCTGTCGATTTATATGGTTTCGGAATCGGTGGTGGTTTGTCGCTCGGCGTTGGTGCTAATAATTTAAAAGTACATAATGTAATTGCAGATAATCCTTACACTACTTTTGAAACAGTTCAAAATCGCTACGAACAAAAATCAGGCACCAGAATTATGATGCCTATTGGTTACAACGTAACATTACTCGAACCTAAAATGGCTTTAATTGATAAAGGTGACCACTTACGTGGGATATTATTAATTATTGGTGAGCAAGGTAATATTATGACGCAAGCAGATATGCTCGAGCTGCAAGCAATGAAGAAAAAAGTTACAACTATTTACACTGTGAAAGGCGTTGATAACGATAAAAATTTCAGCAGCAATCGCGATGAATACTTTAAACAAATTAAGGCGTTTTATGAAAAGACTGCGGATTAATTAATCGTAAATTCATTTTATAGGCCGGTTGAGTTATTTCAATCGGCTTTTTTTATGCAGGGGTGTGGGGATGCGGGGATGCCGGGATGGCGGGAAGAAGGGAAGTTGCGGGAGGGTAATTATCATTACTATATTGTAAAAAGTTACTGAAGGAATGTAAACCACAAAGGCACCAAGCGGCTCAAAGTTGCACGAAGAAAAAGGGGTGAAAGGTGATGGATTTCACTAGCATCATTTTAAGCAAAGGGACGGTTTTTTTGCGACAAAGAGGAAGGTACAGCGAAGTACCTTATCTTTGATGCACACTTAAAAAACAACACTGATAAGGTATGATAAATATTAAATTTGGAACCGACGGCTGGAGAGCCATTATTGCACAAGAATTCACAACCGATAACGTTGCTCGTGTAGCCAAAGCCACCGCCGATTGGATAAAACAAATTTCCGATAATCCATCAGTTGTAATTGGTCACGATTGCCGATTTGCAGGTGAACTGTTTGCAGAAGTTACGGCTAAAGTTTGCTGTGAAGAAGGACTCACCGTTTACATCGCAAAAGGTTTTGTGTCAACACCAATGGTGAGCTACGGTTCTTTTTTATTAAAAACTACTGCGGGCGTAGTAATTACTGCGAGTCATAATCCACCATCTTATAACGGATTTAAATTAAAAAGTGGTTACGGCGGACCAACAGTTCCTGAAGAAATTGCACGTGTTGAAAGCATGATTCCACAAGTGCATGCAATTCCTGCTACTTCATTAGGCGATTACGAAAAACAAGGTAAATTACATTGGGTCGATTTAGAACAAATGTATTTCGACCATGTATCAAAAAGTTTCGATTTAAATACCATAAATAATTCCGGCATTCGATTAGGATTTGATGCAATGTACGGCGCAGGTCAGCGTATTGCACAACGCATTCTTACAAATATGAGTGTTTTGCATTGTGATGATAATCCCGGATTTAAAGGACAAGCACCTGAGCCTATCCACCGCAATTTATTGGAGTTAAGTAATTTAATTAAAAATGATCCTTCATTGCAGTGCGGTTTAGCAAATGATGGCGATGCTGATAGAATCGGGATGTACGATGGCAATGGCAATTTTGTCGATTCACATCATATTATTTTATTGTTAATTCACTATTTACATAAATACAAAGGATATACAGGTAAAGTAGTTATTGCCTTCAGCGTTAGCGAAAAAGTAAAACGTCTTTGCGAGCATTATAAATTAGATTACGAAGTAACCCAAATCGGATTTAAATATATCTGCGGAAAAATGGTTGTGGAAGATGTTTTAGTTGGCGGAGAGGAGAGTGGTGGCATTGCTGTTAAAGGTCACGTGCCTGAGCGCGATGGTATTTGGTGCGGATTGCTTTTACTCGAGTTTATGGCAAAAACTGGAAAAAATTTAAGTCAGTTAATAGATGAAGTGTATGCTATCACAGGCAGCTTCTTCTTCGATAGAAATGATTTGCATTTAACTGAAGGATTAAAAACGCAAATCATGGATAATTGCAAAAACAATACTTATACATCGTTTGGCGAATATACAGTTCAAAAAGTTGAAGATGTTGACGGATTTAAATTCCACCTCAACGATAATAGCTGGGTAATGATTAGAGCAAGCGGCACCGAGCCATTATTGCGTGTGTATGCCGAATCGCCAAATCAAACGGAAACTGAAAAAATACTTGCAACAGTTAAAGCAGTATTGTTAGGTTAATTGTTGATGTAATTACATCATTGTAATGTTTTAAGATGTTCAAGTCGGGTAATTTTTTTTCAGGCAAATTAAAATGCAAATTATTTTTGCTTGGGGGGATGTTATTTGTTGCCAACCTGAATAGCACTTTAATGCAAGGGCAATCTGTAAATGATGATAAATTTTCACTCAAAAATTTCGTAACGCCGGCCGATACATTTAATGGTAAACGTTTAGGATTAATATTAGGCACCGAAACAGCATTATACACCGGTGCAACATTGGCATTGTATCAATATTGGTATAAAGATTATCCGCTTTCCGATTTTCATTTATTTAACGATAACGGTGAGTGGTTGCAATACGATAAGATGGGTCATTTTTATACCACCTATTTCGAAACAAATATCACCACCGGTTTTTATAAATGGACCGGTATGGAAGATAATAAAGCATACTTAGCCGGCGCAGTTACATCATCAGTGTTACAATTAACTATTGAAGTATTTGATGGTTTTTCCGATAAATGGGGATTTTCTATCGGCGATTTTGCAGCGAATACTTTAGGTGCAACATTTAGTGCCGGACAAAATTATTTATGGGATGAGCAGCGAATTAGGGTAAAATTTTCTTCGCATTTTACCGATTATTCAGGGTATGATGATTCTGTACAAAATCGCACTGCTAGTTTGTTCGGCACTACCGGTCCTGAAAAAGTTTTAAAAGATTACAATGGTCAAACAACTTGGTTAAGTGTTAATCCTTCCATGTTTATGCAGGATGAAACGCGTTTCCCGAAATGGTTAATGATTTCGGCAGGATATAGTGTTGAAGGATTATTAGGCGGCTTCGAAAATAAATGGTGCGACGACCCACTCATACGCCCCGAAGATTGCCCACCGGAAGATCTTACCGATTATAGTAATATTGATCGTTATCGTCAATATAATTTATCATTCGATGTTGACCTCACGCAAATTCCAACCAATTCGCCATACTTAAAAATGCTCTTCGAAGTCCTCAATATCGTAAAATTTCCTGCACCCGCCCTCGAATTTAATCAAGGGCAGGGAGTCAAATTCAGGCCGATTTATTTTTAATAATCAAAATATTTTTGGTTCACGCGGAGAAAGGGAGAAGCGGAGCCGCGGAGAAAAAATTTGCTTGGTGGCAGGCTGCCCGGCTGTTCATTGGCTGTTTAATTTGCACATCTGCACATTTGCACATCTGCACATTAGTTCACCCACCTGCATGTAGTGGTCGAAAAAGAATTCATGTTTCAATTTTTCCGTTTGCAACATGGTAAACCCTCTCGCGGTTATAAATTGTTCATATTCTTTCAAATCATATTGATGCGGATGTAGAATATCGCCGGGAACTGTTCTGAATAAATGCTTAAAAAAGTTATGATTATGTGCATCTATGGTTACAACTAATTTCCCTCCGGGTTTTACCATTTTTGCTAATAAATCATAGCTGAAATTAATATCTGCCACATGGTTAATGGCGTTCATACAATAAATAATATCATATTGTTTATCTGCAACATATTTTTCAATTGGTAAACTAAAAAATCGGGCATAAGGATAATTACTCCTTTTAAAGTGAGGCAGATTTTTTTCATATTCATTTACCAACGGGTCAACAGCATCTACATTACATTGCGATAAATTCATGAATATACCTGCAGGTCCGCAGCCGGCGTCTAACACATCCATGCCGGGTTGGGGCGGACAAGTAGTTTCAATCATGTCCAATAATTTTTGCCAATAATTGCGTTTCCAGGTGTGGTAGCCATCTACATCTTTCCCCTTTAGGTAGTTTCCCCACCATTTTAATTCAGCCTTTTGAGCGAGACTCCACTTTATCGTTTTTTTCATTCGTAACTTTGTAAGCTTAAAGCACAAAATTACACAAACAATGAAAATACCTGTCGGAACAGCTGTAGTAATCCTCGAAAGTGGCGAAACAGGCATAATTGCTTGGTACGACGGCAGTACTGCGTTTATTGATGTTGATGGTGAAACAGTGCAAGCACACGCTAAAGACATTGAGCCGGTTGCAAGTTTTGGCAAAGCACCTGCAAAAATTGAAAATCCGGAAAAACCTAAATTAATGGATACCATTGAAGAGGGTTTACTCATTCAATTTAATGCCGTGCGTTCCATGGCAGGCGAATTAACACGATTTGATTTGGTGTTAGTTAACAATACCTCAACAAATATTTTATTTGAATATCAATTTCATTTATTTGATGCATCACCCATTACCATCAGAAAAGAATTGAACAGTGCAGCTATAATTAAATTGCACGAATTTAAAACTGACCAGTTAAATGATGCACCTATGTTTGTTGTAAATTGCTGGTTAAAAACTGCCGAAGGTGGAACCAAACCGGCAATATCAAAAGAGATTAAATTAAAAGCAAAACAATACTTCGCAAAAATTGATACACCTGAGTTTAAAAAGACAGACCGTTTTGTAATTGAAGTGGCAAGAGAAATTGAACCAAAGGTTAAAAAGGAACCAATGGTTGCCATTGAAAATGATGAATTTTTTAGAGAGAAGAAAAAAGTACCGGCTCAGCACGAATTAATAATTAAAGCCGAAATGCCTGATTTTATTGATTTGCATGCTGAAAATTTATTGCCGGGTTATCGCAATATGGATCCTACCGATATTTTACATCGTCAGATAAGTCACTTTAAAAACTTTCTCGAAAAAGCAATTAAATATAATTTACATAAAATTTATGTTGTGCATGGAATTGGTAAAGGTGTGCTAAAATCTGAAATTGAAAAAGTGCTTAAAAAATATCCTGAAATTAGCTCCTATAACAACGATTATCATTCCCGATTCGGTTTTGGCGCCACTGAAATATTTTTGGATTGAAATTTGCTGTAACAAATTCTATAAACATCGCTGCAAAGCAATTAATTTGTAGTAATGCTTTGACGAGATGAATTGTGCGCGAATAGCTAATTTTGCAATAGATTAAGATTGAATAAATTAACATCAATTATATCAACGTTCTTTAAAGAAATTCCTGTAAGCCGTTCTATCGCTCGGCAGCAATGCAGAGAGGAAAGTCCGGATAACACAGAGCACCGCAACACCTAACAGGTGTGTATTCGCCTCGGCGAGTAACGGAACAGTGCCACAGAAAATTACTACCCCTATAGTAGATGTCGCTTAGGCTCCATCACTATAGGAGAAAAGGTGAAAACGTGAGGTAAGAGCTCACGGGTAGTTATGGCAACATAATTATCGGGTAAACCCTGCGGGTTACAATGCCAAATATGTCGGAGTAAAAGAAAAACGGCTCGTTTTAATCTTCGGCGGGTAGGCAGCAAGAACCTGATGGCGACGTCAGGTCCAGATAAATGATAGAAACTCAAACAGAATCCGGCTTATGAGTTTACAGGGATTTTTTTAAAGTTCATTTAATTAATTTTAAGTGCAAATCGGAAACGATATATTAATTTGCCCGTATTGTGGCCAACTTACTAAAGTAGTTTGGGTGCATGGTCACGGGCAATGTATGTTTTGTAAAACTAATTTCGATGAATGTTGCAGGGGAGAAAGTATGGATGATAGCAATCAACCCATTGAACAACCCGATAAAGATGAAGCAAAACAAATTCAATCTGACGATAAAAAAAACCGCGATGAAAAAGATTAATATTTATTTGTTGCTATTTATTGCTTGTATTTCGAGCAACGCTATCGCCCAAAACTTAGTTACATTTATTCCTCCCGACCCCAATAAAGCAAAAACACCCGGCCAACAACTAAAGATCGACACTATTTTAACAACCATTGATGTGGCTAAAAATTATCGACGCATAGTAATAGTTCAAAATGATGTTACTGTTCAAGATGGATATTTAATTGGTAATAATAAAACGGGAAAATGGTATAATTATTCGCCAACCGGAACATTAATTAATCTTGCCGAATACGACAATGGGATTAAATCAGGTCTTTATCTTGAGTTCGACAATTTTGGTGCTTTAGTTGTTCAGGAAACCTATTTAAACGGAAAACTTGACGGCGAGCAAAAAAAATATGCAGCAGGGCCAAACAGTCGTATTTTAAGAAGTAGTTCCAGCTATAAGAATGGATTATATCATGGCACTTGCACCGAATTTACTGAAACCGGAACTATGCGTTCACAAGTGCAGTATAAAGAAGGGAAAAAGGACGGCACCACAAAATGGTATTATACCAACGGCAAATTAGCCATGTTTCAAACCTATCAAAATGATATGCTCAACGGTCCGCAAGAATTATACAACCAACAAGGTATTTTAACAGGCGAAGGAGATTATCTTAAGAATCAAAAATCAGGTATTTGGACAGAATATTTCGATAGCGGCAAAATGAAATCAAAAGGCAGCTACCTTGCCGATAAAAAAACCGGCGTTTGGAATTATTATGACGAAACCGGTAGCATCACAAAAACGGAAACTTTCTAAAAAAATATACAAAAATTTTTGCGTTTCTGTCCAATAAACTATATTTACAATCGTTTAGTTTTGTATACGTGAACTGTATACTAACCTAAACTTTTATCTAAAACATAAAAAAACGCAACAGTCAGGTTTCACGCACCTTTCGGTTGAATAGTGAACACTTAAACAAACATAATGGCTAACATCTTATTAATCGACGACGAAAAAAGTATCCGCAAAACACTCAAAGAAATTCTGGAATATGAAGGCTACATAGTAGATGAAGCCGGCGATGGTGCCGAAGGCCTCCGCATGATTCAGGAAGGTGATTACGACATCGCTCTTTGCGACATTAAAATGCCTAAAATGGACGGTATGGAAGTGCTAGAAAAAGCACAGGCAAGTAATGCCGATGTTCCTTTTATCATGATTTCCGGTCACGGCACTTTAGAAACTGCTGTTGAAGCCGTAAAAAAGGGTGCTTTCGATTATGTGGCAAAACCACCTGATTTAAATAGATTATTAATTACCATTCGCAATGCCCTCGATAAATCGAATTTAATTACTGAAACTAAAGTATTAAAACGCAAGGTTACTAAAACACGCGAAATAATTGGCGATTCACCTGCCATTCAAAAAATAAAAGAAACAATTGAACGTGTTGCACCAACCGATGCACGCGTGTTAATTACAGGCGATAACGGAACCGGAAAAGAACTCGTTGCGCGTTGGATTCACGAAAAAAGTAACCGTGCAAACGGCCCTTTAATTGAAGTAAACTGCGCTGCAATTCCAAGCGAATTAATTGAAAGCGAATTATTCGGTCACGAAAAAGGTGCCTTTACATCTGCCATAAAGCAACGTATTGGAAAATTTGAATCTGCAAATGGTGGTACTTTGTTTTTAGATGAAATTGGCGACATGAGTCAAAGTGCGCAAGCAAAAGTATTGCGCGCTTTACAAGAAAATAAAATCACCCGCGTTGGTGGCGATAAAGAAATTCCGGTTGATGTGCGTGTTGTTGCTGCTACCAATAAAGATTTAATTAAAGAGGTAGAAAATAATACTTTCCGCCTCGATTTATATCATCGCTTAAGTGTAATTCTAATTCATGTTCCTTCGCTCAACGACAGAACCGATGATATTCCTTTATTATCAGAACGCTTTGTAAAAGAAATTTGTGAAGATTATGGTGTGCCTAAAAAGGTGATTACACCAAAAGCCATGATGGAAATCATGAACATCAATTTTACCGGAAATATTCGAGAGTTGCGCAACGTTATTGAACGCTTGGTAATTTTAAGTGAACAAAAAATTACGGAAGAAGATGTAATCAACTATGCACAATCGCCAAAAAGCGGTGGCAGCCCGAAAGATATGTATGAACGCTTTGAAAAATTCCAAGACTTTAAAGACCATATCGAAAAGGAATTCATTTTGCATCGCTTAAATAAAAATGCCTGGAACGTTTCTAAAACTGCCGAAGAGCTTGATATTCAGCGGAGTCACTTATATAATAAAATTGAAAAGTATAACCTGAAGCGTGATTAACTATGAAGCAAAAAAATGTATCACCAAATAAAGCTTCCATTGCACCAAAACCGGAAGAAGAAAGCCCCGGGAATGCTGCATTAAATATTGCCATTGGCATTGTGGCAGTCAGTATAATGGCTTTAATTATTATTTGGATGATGAATACGTTATTGTAACAATCTAAATAAAAAATCCCGCTGTTAATATAGCGGGATTTTTTTATGTCATATTACTTAGCAGTATTTTCCGGTTTTATCTTTCAATCATAAATGTCCTTCCTTCAATAGCCAATATGCTATTTTCAAACACCGTTTTCGCTTCTTCCAAAAGTGGTCGTAAATCGTCATACTTAGAAGAAAAATGTCCAATCATTAATTGATTAACTGCAGCCAGCGATGCAATTTGCGCTGCATGAATTGTAGTGGAATGAAATGTGTCAAAAGCTCTTTGTTCACCGGCCGCATCAAAGGTGCAATCGTGATACATTAAATCTACACCTTTTATTTGTGCAACCATATCAGGATTGTATGCCGTATCGCAGCAATATGCGTAGGCGCGCGAGCGCAATGGATCTAAGGTAATATCTTTATTTAAAATACGTTCACCGGTTTTTTCATCTAATACATCCATTCCCTTTTTAATGTCGGGAATTAATTCAACCGGAATATCCATTGCATGAAATTTCTCGCGATTAATTTTTCTGTCGCGTTGTTTTTCACGAAATAAAAATCCTAAACACTCAATGCGATGTTTTAATACAATTGTTTCAACAGTAATATCTTCTCCGTCAAAAATACATTCCGATTTATTCGGGTCAAGTGCACGGAAAATAATTTCGTAACCTAATGTAGTTTGTCCCGCCAATAATTGTTGATTTAAAATATCCAACAACGCAGCCGGTCCATATAAATATAAAGGACGATTTCTTTTTAATAAATGATAGGTAGAAACTAATCCGATTAATCCGAAGTAATGGTCGCCATGCAAATGTGAAATAAAAATGTGGTTAATCTTCATCCACTTTATCCCAAATTCGTGAAAGCGCATTTGCGTGCCCTCACCGCAGTCAATCATGTACATCTTGTCATTAATATTCAGCACTTGGCAACTTGGATGTCGCCCATGTGCCGGAATAGCCGAATTACTACCAATTACGGTAACGGAAAATGACATTGCTTACTCTTCGCCTATTTCGCGTTCAATTTCCTCCATCAAAATGAAGTCGGTAGCCTCGCTTTCGGTTGGCACAACATTCAAGATGGTATCCAATTGTGATATTTTAATCAACTTAACGGTTGAATCGCCGCAGCCAATCAACACAAAGGTGCCATTCGACTCTTTGCAAAGGCGATGACCTATCAAAAGGGCACTTAATCCAGAAGAATCGATAAAACTCACATCGCTAAGGTCGCAAATGATGTTTCTGAAGCCTTCCTGGTTCAAAATAACTAATTCGCTCTTCAGATTTGCTGAAATAATGGAGTCCAATTTGGGCTCATCTAGCTTAAATATGCAATAACGCTCTTTTTTGTCTACTGTAAACTTCATAATGTTGTTATTAGTGTAAAAATATACTTTACACCGCGAAGGTAAGTAATTAAAATTTTCCTCAAATTTGTTAGTCAATTAGAAAACACCAAGGAAGGGAATTTTATTCGGATTGAAACGTTTACACAATTACGACAATTCACTTAGAATTTTTAAACAACTTTCCTTGTTATTTTGTCAGGACTGCAGGGATGGTTCAAAATTTGAAAGAAAGATATAATGGACGCAAAATTTTCTCCAAAAGTAAAAGAAGTGATCTCTTACAGCCGTGAAGAGGCGCTGCGATTGGGTCACGACCACATCGGAACAGAGCATTTACTGCTAGGTTTGATTCGTGATGGCGATGGACTTGCCATAAAAGTGCTTATCAGCCTTGAGGTAGATATTGCCATTCTGCGCAAGACAGTGGAAGACGCAATTAAGGATAAAACCTCTCGTCAGCCCTTTAACGCAGGCAGTTTGCCGCTTACAAAACAAGCTGAAAAAGTGTTGAAAATTACTGTGCTGGAGGCAAAAGTGCTGAAAAGTGATACTATAGGCACCGAACACCTTATGTTATCGATTTTGAAGAACAAAGACAACATTGCAACTCAAATATTAGGACAATTTGACGTGGATTATGACGTTTTCCGTCAGGAACTCGATTATGTTCGTCAAGACAAAGGTCTAAAAGATACACCTCCAACAAATCAGCAAGAAGACGATAGTTTTGAGGAAGAGGATAAAAGCGACCGTGGCTTTAATGTTCCACGAAAGCCGGGTGCTGCCAAATCGAAAACGCCTGTTTTGGATAATTTCGGTAGAGATGTAACCAGAGCTGCCGAAGAAGGTCGTTTAGACCCAATTGTTGGCCGTCAAGAAGAAATTGAGCGGGTTTCTCAGATTTTGAGTCGCCGTAAAAAGAACAACCCAATTTTAATTGGTGAGCCGGGTGTGGGTAAAACCGCCATTGTTGAAGGTTTAGCACTGCGTATTATTCAACGCAAGGTATCACGCGTTTTGTTTGATAAGCGCATTATTATGCTCGACCTTGCAGCGTTAGTTGCAGGAACAAAATACCGCGGTCAATTTGAAGAGCGCATGAAAGCAATTATGAACGAACTCGAAAAAAATCGCGATGTGATTTTATTTATCGACGAAATTCATACTATTATTGGCGCAGGTGGTGCAACCGGTTCATTAGATGCTTCAAACATATTTAAACCGGCTTTAGCACGTGGTGAATTGCAATGCATTGGCGCTTCTACATTAGATGAGTATCGTCAGTACATTGAGAAAGATGGTGCATTGGACCGTCGTTTCCAAAAAGTATTAATTGATCCGCCTTCACCTGAAGAAACTGTTGAAATACTTACTAATATTAAATCTAAGTATGAAGAGTTTCATAATGTAACGTATTCGCCTGAATCAATTAAAGCTTGCGTTTCATTAAGTACAAGATATATTACAGATCGTTTTTTACCGGACAAAGCAATCGACGTTTTAGATGAAGTTGGCGCACGTGTTCACTTGAAAAATATTCACGTTCCCGATGAAATAGTAAAATTGGAAGGTGAAATTGAAGCAATTAAAGACGAGAAAAATAAAGTTGTAAAAAGTCAACGGTACGAAGAAGCAGCAAAATTGCGCGACACCGAAAAACGCTTACTCGAAGATTTAGATAAGGAAAAAAATAAATGGGAAGAGCACGTTAAAAGCGAACGCTATCCGGTAACGGAAGATGATATTGCTGAAGTAGTAGCAATGATGACCGGCATACCAACAAAACGTATCGCTCAAAGTGAAGGTACTAAGTTGGTGGGTATGGGTGATGAATTGCGCAAAGGTGTTATAGGTCAGGATGAAGCCATTCTGAAAATTACACGCGCTATTCAACGTAATCGTGTCGGATTAAAAGATCCGAAGAAACCAATTGGTTCATTTATTTTCCTCGGCCCAACAGGTGTAGGTAAAACAGAATTGGCAAAAGTATTAAGCGAATATTTATTCGACTCGAAAGATTCTTTAGTGCGCATAGATATGAGTGAATACATGGAGAAATTCAGCGTAAGCCGTTTAATTGGCGCGCCTCCGGGATATGTTGGTTATGAAGAAGGCGGACAGCTTACCGAAAAAGTACGCAGAAAACCATACTCCGTAATTCTGTTAGATGAAATTGAAAAAGCACATCCGGATATCTTTAATATTTTAGTGCAAGTATTAGATGACGGTATGCTTACCGATGGCCTAGGCAGAAAAATTGATTTTAAAAACACCTTAATCATCATGACTTCAAATATTGGCGCACGTCAATTAAAAGATTTCGGAAGTGGTGTTGGGTTTTCTACTAATGCAAAGCAAATTGCACAAGAAGAAAATAATAAAGGCGTTATTGAAACAGCATTAAAACGCACTTTCTCACCCGAATTCTTAAATCGTATTGATGATGTGGTGATA
>JANMLV010000034.1:0-87801 GCA_031372705.1 Bacteroidota bacterium
AAAAGAAAAGTTTGCGTTAAACGAGGGATTAATTGGTCAGGCCGCATGGGAACAGAAACAAATGCTTTTGACAGATATCACCGAAAATCAATTGCGAATCACCTCGTCCGTATTAGATGCAAAACCAAAAAATTTGATCATCACTCCTTTTTTGCTTGATGGCAAAACTTTAGGCGTAATCGAAATAGGCAAGTTTACTGATTTCAGTGAAACCGAAAAAGAATTCATCGATGTTTCCATGAACAGTATTTCCATTAGCGTCTATGCCGTCCATCAAGCCCAAGAAAAAGAAAATCGCGCTGCCGAATTAAGCATAGCTAACAAAGAACTGGCTTTTCAAAATGAAGAGAAAGAAAAACGGGCAGCAGAATTAATCATTGCTAACTATGCCCGTAGTTTGATTGAAGCAAGTTTAGATCCACTTGTTACTATCAGTGCGGAAGGAAAAATATTAGATGTGAACGAGGCATCAGTAAAAGTTACCGGCATTCCCCGCGAAAAACTTATAGACACTGACTTCTCAAATTATTTTACAGAACCTAAAAAAGCACAGGAAGGTTATCTCCAGGTTTTTGAAAAAGGTTTTGTGTCGGATTATCCGTTAACGATAAAACATAAAAACGGGAACTTAACGGATGTACTTTACAATGCTTCCGTTTATAAAGATGAAAAAGGCAATGTGCTTGGAGTTTTTGCGGCAGCACGCGATGTTACGGAGCAACAATGGACAATAGATTTAAAAATTGCTAATAAAGAACTCGGTCAGCAAGCTGAAGAACTTCAAACGCAGCAGGAAGAGTTGAAACAAATGAATGAAGAGTTGGAAGAACAGGCGCAAAATCTGAAAGCCCAACAAGAAGAATTACAAATGTCAAACGAAGAACTGGAAGAACAGACCCAGTCATTGGAAGAAAAAAACAAAGAAGTTGAAGCTTCAAAATACGACATTGAACAGAAAACAAAACAACTGGAAATAAGCAGCAAGTATAAATCCGAATTCCTTGCAAACATGTCGCATGAGTTAAGAACACCACTTAATAGTTTGCTTATCCTTTCGAAAGATTTATCTGAAAATAAAAAGAATAATCTAGATAGTATCCAGGTTGAAAGTGCAGAAATAATTTATAAGAGTGGTCATGATCTGCTCATATTAATTAATGAAGTTCTTGACCTCTCCAAGATTGAAGCGGGAATGATGACAATAAATATTGAAAGTGTATCACTGAAAAACATTTCAGACGGACTCATTCGGGATTTTAAACATCTTGCGGAGCAAAAAGAATTGACACTTACTTGTACGTTGGATAAAGAATTGCCCGAATTCATCCGCACCGATTCACAAAGATTAAATCAGATATTGAAAAATCTTTTATCCAACGCTATAAAATTTACCGAAAAGGGAAATGTCAGTATAAATATTAAACGAAACACAGAAAGCACAGTGACTTTTTCCGTTACTGATACCGGTATTGGAATACAGGAAAACAAACAAATAGCCATATTCGAAGCTTTTCAACAGGCAGATGGCGGCACTTCCAGAAAATATGGAGGTACGGGTTTAGGCCTTTCTATTTCACGCGAACTCGTAAAATTATTAGGCGGTGAAATTAAGTTGAAAAGTAAATTAAATGAAGGATCTACTTTTTCTCTCATTATTCCACTTGAAATACATCCCGAACCGGAGTCTATTACTAATAATAAGGCTGCAGCACCTATGCTGTACAAACCGCACGCTGAAACCGATTCGAAGTATTTGAATTACCCCTCTATTGAAGATGACAGAGATACAATAAACAGGGATGATAAAGTAGTACTTATTATCGAAGATGATTTAAACTTTTCTGCTATCCTTTTAAACCAAGCAAACAAAAAGGGATTCAAATGTTTGTTTGCCGCTTCCGGAGAGGATGGTTTATTACTTGCCGCAAAATATAAACCACACGCTATTATTCTGGACATGAAATTGCCCGGTATCAGCGGACATAATGTATTGCACGAATTAAAGGCAAATCCATCCGTAAGGCATATACCAATTCATATTATCTCGGCAGATGAACGTTCCTTGGAACATATCAAAGAAGGGGCAGTAGAATACTTGGTGAAACCGGTAAATAAAAATGATCTGGAAGAAGCATTTATCAGAATTGAAAATTTTGTCAACAGAAAAATAAAAAACCTCCTCATAATAGAAGACAGCGAAAATTCGAGAAAGGCAATGCGTATTCTCATCGGAAATGGCGATGTAAAATGTTTAGAAGCCGGAACAGGCAAAGAAGCACTGGCTATGTATGAGCAGAATAACATTGATTGTATTATACTTGATATTGGTTTGCCCGACATAAGCGGGTTTGATCTTATCCATAAATTAGAGAATATAAAGGGTCGTAACATTCCGCCTATTATTATTTATACCGGCAAGGAGCTTACAAAAAAAGAAAACAATGAACTTCAGAAATATGCTGAGACTATTATCATAAAAGGGATAAAATCAGAAGAACGATTGTTGGACGAAACCGCTCTTTTCCTTCACAGGACGGTAAGCAATTTACCGGAATCAAAGCAGGCAATTATAAATAATTTGTACAATAAGGAATCTGTATTTCATTCTAAAAAAATATTATTGGTAGATGATGATATGCGAAATGTATTTGCGTTATCTAAAGTATTGCAAGAACGAGGAATGGAAATCATAAAAGCAGAAAACGGGGAAATTGCTTTAGAAATGTTGGATAAGCATCCTGATATTGATATGGTATTGATGGATATCATGATGCCGGAAATGGACGGTTACGAAGCAATGAAGCAGATACGATCTCAAGTAAAATTCAAAAACAAACCTATAATTGCGCTCACCGCAAAAGCCATGAATGACGATAAACAAAAATGCATTGACGCAGGAGCCAACGATTATATTGCTAAACCTATTGATGTAGAGCGCTTGCTATCATTGATGCGTGTGTGGCTGAGTAAATAAAAAATTGATTAGAAAAATCTATTGTGGAAATAAAAACAAATAACCCGGTTAAAATTTTAATGGTTGATGATAGACCAGAAAATTTATTTGCTTTAGAAGTAATTCTTTCTGACGCAAATTATTTGTGCGTAAGAGCAAGTTCAGGTGAGGAAGCATTAAAAATTCTTTTTAATGAACAAGATTTTGCCATCATATTAATGGATGTGCAAATGCCTAAGATGGATGGATTTGAAACAGTGGAATTAATCCGACAAAATAAAAATCTACAACGCATTCCGATTATTTTTCTGACTGCCAGCATGGATAGTTCTGTTCAGATTTTTAAAGGGTATTTAGCCGGTGCCGTTGATTACCTAACTAAACCATTTTCTCCTGCAATACTAAAAGCTAAAGTGGCTGTTTTTGTTGATCTTTTCAAAAAAAATCATGAATTGATGGAGCAGGCAGAAGAGATGAAAACGCTCAATAAAAATGTAACTATCGAAAAATTACTTTCCCAATATACATTAAGCATTATCGAGGCAATCCATGATCCATTGTTTGTAATCAACCCCGACGCGAAAATAACTGATATGAATAATGCATCGATAAAAATAACCGAAGTGATGTCACGCGACAATTTAATTGGCGCATATTTTTCTGACTATTTTTCTGACAAGCACAAGGCCGGAGAAGGTTGCCAACAAGTATTTTCTAAAGGCATTCTTACCGGTTACCCGTTAACCTTTATTAATAATCATAAAACCAATGTATTATTCAACGGATCGGTTTATAAGGATGATAAAGGGAGCGTATTGGGGGCTGTAATGGTTGCAAGAGAAGTTTCTGTTTAAATATGATTAGAGAGGGTCCATTTGCATCGATAATATCATCTTACAAGGAAATACAAATGGCAAATCATAACAGCAAAAACAACAAGTTTTGCACTTTAAATCGCAATTACGATAAATTTAAACCTTATGTATCCCCTCTTCACTCAATCGAATAACCCGTTGCTTATATAACGCCCCCACAGCCTTCTTAAACGTTTTTTTACTCATAGCAAAATACGCATAAATATCTTCGGCGTCGCTTTTATCGTGGAAGGGTAAAAAGCCGTTACTTTCGTCGAGCAAGCGCATTATTTTTTCGAGTTCATCTTCAACACGCTGATAGCCATGTTTGCCTTCGGCAATATCTAATTTATTTTCAGGCAGAATTCGTTTTACATGTCCGGTAAATTTATCGCCGGGAGCCACGTGTCGGAATACGTCGCTGTAGTGCAAAAGTCCGAGGTGTTTATTGTTTACTAAAACGTTGTATCCAATATTTGTTTCGCGCAGAATGATAACTTCAACAGTGTCTTTTTCGGCGACGGTGAGTGTGGTATTATCGGCCGCGGCTTCAACAAATTCGCTAGCGGCTAATCTGCCTTGTTGGTCAAGGACCAATTGCACCAAACGGATATCACCGGGCTCTGCAATAGTGCGCATGTGGGTGCGATGTAAAAAAACATCTTTGGGAATTCCGAGTTGTAAGTAGGCTCCTGCATGGTTTACGTTAACGACTTCTAACTCAACAATATCGCCCAAAACGCCTTTGGGCTGCATAGTTGTAGCCAAAGTAACGCCATCGCCATCGGTAAAAACAAATACTTCAACTTCATCATTTTCGCGCAAGCCGGTGGGTACTTGTTTGCGTGGCAGCAAAATACCCTCGGTTCCATCATCCTCAAGATATACACCTTCGGGAGTGAAACGGATTGCTTTTAACACCTGCATTTTACCAATTGCTGCCATTTTTTATTAAGATTTATGTAAATGTAGCTTAAAAAATTGTTTGCTTCGGCAATGCGCGGCTAAATTATAGGTCGGTAATGTTGAATAAAAAGTAAGTACCTTCGCAGCGGAAATATTTAAAGAAAAATAATTACATGCAAAAACCTTGGTACGCAAGCGAAATTGGAAGATTCAGAACAGTAGCAATTTTTGAAGGCATTTCATTTTTATTATTGTTATTTATTGCCATGCCACTAAAATATATGGCCAATATACCTTTGGCAGTTGATGTAATGGGATGGATACACGGTATGTTATTTATTTTATACATGTTTACCGGATTAAATTTAAAAATTGCACACGACTGGCCAATTAAAAAAACAGCACTCGCTGTTGTGGCTTCTATAATTCCCTTCGGCCCGTTTATTCTCGATAAAAGAATTTTACAGAAAGAACCCGAATCGGAATAATTACTAATTATTGCGCAAATAAATTACAGCGTAAATCGAGCTTATTTTGTTTAAGATTTAATACCACAAATCGAATTATCGAATTGTTTTTTTTGCGCTATGCGAATGGATATTTGCCGTATCGTTAAATTACCTTATTAATTAACAATGTTTTTGGTCTGTACATAGTATTTTTACCTTATGTTCAGACGTTATACTCAAATTGTAGCCTTGCTATTTTGCGCGCAACTGGCTTATGCTCAGGTTGTTACAACAATTCCTTTATTCCCGACTGTCGACGAACCCGTAACAGTTATTTTTGATGCAACCCAAGGAAATGCAGCATTAGCAGGTGTTCCGGGTCCAATTTATGCCCATACCGGACTAATTACAACCGAGAGTGTATCTCCAACCGATTGGCAATACACGCAAGGGGTTTGGGGAACCGCCGACGCGGAAGTACTTATGACCGAAATTGGCGACGATTTATATCAAATTGAATATACCAGCATCAACGATTTTTATAGTGTTACAGGAACGGACACTGTATTGCAAATGGCTTTTGTTTTCCGTACAGCAACCGGCGATATTGTTGGTCGCGATACCGATGGGTCTGATATTTTTGTTAATGTTTACGAAGATGGTTTAAACGTTGCCATTTCTTCTCCTTCAATTAATCCGCTAATTGTTAACCTTGGTGATAATGTGTATATTACAGCAGAGGCTGTTTTTGTGGATAGCATGTATTTATATATTGATGGCATAGAAACAGTTGCAACAGATTTATCATCCATTACTTATAATTTAACTGCAGCTGCTTATGGCTTATCAGAAATTCGTGTTGTGGCAAAAGGTGCAGGCGATATAAAAGAAGATTCCACTTATTTTTATGTAATTGCTCCACCAACAATTGCTACAGTGCCGGTTGGAATGCATCAAGGAATTAATTATATCGACGACAACACCGTTACACTTGTTTTATATGCGCCGTATAAAGAATATGTTTTTGCAGTTGGCGAACATAGTGATTGGTTGCTTGAAGAAAGTAGTTTCATGAATGTAGATCCCGACAATGCCACATGGTGGGTTACCATTTCGGGATTAGAATCGGGAAAAGAATATCCTTATCAATATTTTATTGATGGCGAACTCTGGGTTGCCGATCCACTTGCAGAAAAAATATTAGACCCTTGGAGCGACACGTATATTCCCGAAGAAACATATCCCGGTTTATTAGATTATCCGGTTGGCAAGGCCTCCGGTATTGTTTCAGTTTTCCAAACAGCGCAACCTGCTTACACATGGGCTATTCCCGATTTTACACCACCTGCAGTTGAAGACTTAGTTGTATACGAATTGTTGGTGCGCGATTTTGTGGCTACAAGAAATTATCAAACATTACTTGATACGTTATCTTACTTAAAAACACTTGGTGTTAATGCAATTGAATTTATGCCAATTATGGAATTTGAAAACAACGAAAGTTGGGGCTACAATCCAAGTTTTTTTGTTGCATTAGATAAATATTACGGCACGCGCGAAGCATTTAAAATATTTGTAGATTCTTGTCACGCCAATGGCATTGCAGTTTTACTTGATATTGCCATGAATCACGCTTTCGGACAAAGCCCGTTAGTGCAAATGTGGTGGAATCCTTTACTAAATCAGCCTGCCGATAATTCGCCTTATTTTAATACCGTTCCAACACACGATTACAATGTTGGTTATGATTTTAATCACGAATCAACAGCAACCAGAAATATGCGCAATATTATTTTCGCTTATTGGATAAATGAATTTAATGTGGATGGATATCGATTTGATTTATCAAAAGGATTTACCCAAACAAACACATTGGGCGATGTTGGTTTATGGGGTCAATATGATGCATCGCGCATCGCAATTTGGAAAGATATAGCGGATGAAATTTATACACACGAAGCAGATGCCATATTAATTCTTGAACATTTTGCAGCAAACACTGAAGAAGAGGAATTAAGCGATTATGGATTTTTACTTTGGGGAAATTCTAATTACAACTATGCGCAAGGAACAATGGGTTACTCCGGTTCCGACATTGGTTGGATGAGCTATATTACACGCGGATGGGCCGATCCACACGTTATGGGATATATGGAAAGCCACGATGAAGAAAGATTAATGTTTAAGAATCTCAGTTTTGGTAACACTGCCAACCCCGATCACAATGTAAAAAATCTTGGCATTGCATTGTCAAGAATGGAACTTGCCGGCGCATTTTTCTTCACAATACCCGGTCCAAAAATGGTATGGCAATTTGGCGAATTAGGCTACGATATCAGTATTGATTTTGGTTGTCGCGTTTGTAATAAACCTATTTTATGGGATTATTATGATGTTGCTTCCAGATTGCGTGTATATCAAATTTGGAGCGAATTAATTCATCTCAAAACTACTTATCCCGCATTTAGTTCTCCAACATTTAGTTTAAACGTTGGCGGGTTCGGCAAGCGTATTAATTTAAATAATGCCGAAATGAATGTTACCGTTATTGGTAATTTCGATGTGTTTAGCGGAAGTGTTGCACCTAATTTCCAACACACCGGATTTTGGTATGAATATTTTTCTGGAGATACAATAAATGTTGCAGATGTTAATGCCGTAATTGCCTTACAACCCGGTGAATACAGATTATATACAGATGTAAAATTAAATACGCCTGAAATAATTATTAGCATCGAAGAGTTGGAATCGGCCATGCAAAATGAATTACACGTTGCACCAAATCCATCAGCTTCCTCATTTAATTTATCAACGCAATTTGAAATAGCAACCGAGGTAAATATATCCGTTTACAGCCTAACCGGAGAATTAATTTATTCCGATAACTTATCTCAAGTTCCGTCAGGTAATTTTAATTACACTTGGTCAGGCAACACTTTAAAAGGAGAACCCGCACAAACAGGAGTTTATCTTTGTAAAATAAATACCGACAACGGCACTTACCTCGCAAAACTAATTAAGACAAAATAAAAACCTAAATTTTCTACCACCCCGGAGAGGATGAAATTTGTTGTATCCATTTAACCACAAACACATCGTATAAACTTTGCGACCTCCGCGTGCATTCCTTTTGCGTTCCGATGCAATCGGAATTGCGGGAACAAACACATCATATAAAAAAACAATCAATGAATCTCCCCACCTCATTCCATCTCCCCACCAAAATTTTGTTCAATCTTGCTCAATTTTGTTCAATTTCGCAATCCTCCTCCCCACTATATATCCAAACTCACCCCCGCCCTCACACCAAAGTTCGGCGCCAACGGATTATTCCGGTAGGTTAAGCGCCAAATGGCATCTATGCGCAATAATTTAAATATATTTTCTACACCAATTCCGGCTTCCATGTAAGGAACTGATGTTGGAGCAGTATTCCCAATAAAAAACGGCTCTGTATTTTTTAAATAGTTATTAGCAGTAGTATTGCTTTTACTCAGTTCGCCATAAACCAATTTAAAGGTTGCCACTTCCCGCAATTTCAATTTTTGAATTAACGGTATTTTATTCAAGAAGAAACCATGGAAGCTATGTGTTAAAAATAATTCAGCATAAGCATCCATCACAAACTCATACTCATTCATCAAATTAAAATTACCGTGATTCATGAAATAAGTTTCGTTTCCCGGCGGACTTTCCAATAATAAAGTAGGCAAGGTGCCAAATACCTTTCCCGCTTTAATTGAATAAGTGGTACCGCCAAAACTGCCTAATAAGAAATAGTCTTCAATACTAAACTCTAACGAGCTATAATTAAAATCGCTACCACTGAAATCGGGAACACCTGTTTTATAATGAAGTGATAGCACAGGATAATTTGTTCCAAGACTGTAGCGTCTATAATTATCAAATAAAAATTTCTCACGATAAGCAAAGCGAACACCGAAATCTAATTCCGCATTATTGATATTACTCACCAATGAATCATGTGAGTTGTAATAATAAATATCAAACAACGGATTCATTTTTTCACTTGTAAAAGTCATGGAATTAGAAATACCCCAAATCCAATCTTTTTCATAATGCAGTCTTATTTTTTCATGGTCAATAATTTTTTGAGGTGTATCTCTTCTGCGATAAAAGCCGGACAACAGATTGTCTTCACCAAATGTTACACCTTCATTACTGCTAACATCTAAATCGTTTTCGTAAGTGAATTTAAATTGCTGCCATGGTTTTTTATTTACTACTAAATTAAATTCACCACCGTATTTAAAGGCGTTATCTTTTATGCCATATGCCGCATATCCACCTATCGACATTCGTTTGCTTATTAAGTCGCCGGTTTTTACACCTAGTCTCAATCGCAGGCCTTCAACCTCATCTGAACTAACCATATTCGCGAACGGCCCAATGCGCACGTATCCTAAATTCCAATAGCCATACATTAATGTATTATAAACATCAACAACAGTATTAAAGCTTTTTATTTGTTGAAGGCTGTCAACCATTTGATAAACACCTGTTTCATTCCTATTCAGTTGTTCGGGGCGAACTGATTTCCAATAGTTTTCATCGTTGTTAATTACACTGTCGGTATATACAATATCATCACGCAATTTAACTACCTCGTCGTAAATATCTTTATCAAAAGCATACTCCATGTAACTGGTCGATTTGCGAACAATAACACTGGCGGAAGATTGCAAAGGCAAAAATTCCCCAAGAATTTTATCGCGTTTCATTACCCAATGCGTATCATTCACTTTTTCGTACGATTGATAAAAAACAGCTCTTTTATAATAATTAATATTTGCAGCACTGTCTAATGTCATGTAAACCTCTTTAACAGCAAAATCTTCATCTGCAATCCACATATATCCTTCAAAAACATTCTCCTGTTTTTGTCGCGGTTCAAATACTATTTTATAACACCAATAATTATCAATAAATGCCGAATCAGTTAACTCAACACGATAGAAAAAATTCCAAGCATCTGTAACCGGGGGCACAAAATTTTTGTTTATGATAAACCAATAATTTTCATAAATATTATATTGCTCGTAATAATTGCCCAATACTTGTGTAGCACTTGCGTTATTAATACCCGATGTTCTACTTGCTATAATTACTTCTTTACGTGCTTTTGGCGCTTCGCGATAATATAAGTTGGAAAGCGTTTCCGTAAAAAAGAAAGGGAGGTAATTTGTTTCGTCGCCGGTAGTGTCGATATGATCAAGAATGACATCAAAAGGCGAAGATTTTTTTCCGGTATCAACAGAGGTCGTTATATTACCTAAATCAAGTTCTATTTTAGTGTATGCGCGCACTTTATATGCCGGTATGCTATGGTAATCGTTTTGTTTTTTGTGTTCGATTACCTTTTTCATTAATACGCGAGCAGGATCTTCTTTTGGTTTAATAACCACCTCGTCTAAACTAAAATCTTCAGATTCAAGATATACATTATAGTTTTGATTGGCCGCATCGGTAAGCAATATTACCTCTGTTTTAAAACCAACATAAGAAACTAATAAAGTATCGTTTTCAGCTTTTGTTTGTATAAAAAAGCGTCCATCTTCATCTGTATTTGTTCCATTTTGTGTGTGCTTAATAAAAATGGAAGCATATACAATTGGCTCGTTGGTTTTTATATTGTAAACATGGCCGGTTATAGTAATAGTTTGCGAAAATACTGTTACAGGCAGCAGCAGCGACAAAATTATTGTCCAGAAATGTGGTTTATAATTTAATTTACCTGAAAACATCTTTAAGGGCGCTGTGATTGGATATAAAATTAGTGAAAATTTCGGAGAAACGGTTTTCACATCTTTAAAAAGGGAATTGCACTATGAAATCCCGGTTGTTTTAGAATAGGGGTTACAAATAGGTTTATTTTTTAGTTAGACCGAACTTCTTGCACCAGCAGCGGTTGTTTCGATTCATCTAGCCAATAAATAAGCTTAATCATGTTTGCCTTGCTCATTGCGGTACAGCCACTGGTAGGCGTTTCCGGGTCTAGGTATATGTGCAAAAATATACAAGATCCATTACCGGAAACTTGCGGATTGGTATTGTAATTTACCCAAACGCCATATTCATATTGTAAATCGTTGCGGCGCATGCGCTCGAAACTTTTGTAATCTTTATCAGAAATTAAACTATCGTTAATTAATGTATTGTAATATTTTGAATTTATATCATCAACACAAAGATCGGTTGAATCAACTTGTTGAAACGGCATTTTTAAATCTGGTAAAGCATGATAGCTAAAAACCTTGCCTAAGGTGAAAATCCCTGCAGGAGAGCAGCCATCACCTTCGCGTTTAGGAACAGGAGCTGCATTTACTGCAATTTGTGATGCGCCATCAGGGGCCATTCCGCTTCTGCCGACTAATATTTGAAAAGAATCAATAACGGCCCACGGGGCACCTTTTTCATTTCGTTCCATTAACCGCATAACCCCTTTTGTATCGCCCCAATTTATTGTGGTTACCACAAGTTTTTGAAGACCAAAGTTGTCGGCCTCAGTCGCGTTCTTGTTTTCGTGAGGCTGCTTACAACCGATAATTGTTAAAACCATAAACAAAAGTAGAATTCTGTAAAGCATCCTGCAAGATAAGCAGTGCCTGTGTTTTTAACAAAACAGGTAATCATTAATTCAACCGGCATGGCAAAGGCTTTAATGGTGCCGATATGCTCAATCTGCCTTAAATGGCTATCTTTGAGGCATGAAAAAAATTATGCTTTTAGGTATTACAATGTTTTTTGTAATAATAGCAAAGTCACAAACACCAATAATTTTAGATGAAGATGATTTTGCCGGCGAAGGCGATTCGTATACAACCGTTAATGCAAACCCCGCAATTTTATTTGATGGTGAGGCAACAGGAGCCGATTATAATTGGGATTTTACCGACCTAACAACGCTTAGCGAAGGTGTTACAAATTTTGTTGATGTTGCTGATACCGATCCTTTGTATTTTTTCCTTTGGCTCGTATCTGATATTGCACAACAAACAAGCGAAAATATTGTAAATGATTTTATTACCATTGAAGATATTTATAATTTCTACAAAAAAGATAATGAAGAATTTTCAATAACCGGTTTTGCCGGAACTATTTCAGGAATTCCACTCCCGATTACCTACGATGAACCGGAAATTATTTATGCCTTTCCATCAGCATATAATGATGTAACAACAACGGTTTCGGGGTTTGATATTTCTATTCCCGGTTACGGCGGTTGGAGCGAAAAGCGCAACCGCACAAACGAAAACGATGGATGGGGAACCCTTACCCTGCCTGACGATGCAACGAATTATAATGTATTGCGTACCCGCTCAACAATTGACATTGTTGATACTTTTTCTTATGATGTATTTGTTATTCCTTTTGCATATACTACAACAGAATACAGGTGGATGGCAAAATTAAATGGAATGCCTATTTTACAGATTAATTCGCAAACAATTTTAGGCGTTGAAGCAACAACCCAAGTTATTTATAAAACAGGCGATTTTGTAGGGATAAATACTTCAGTAATGAATAATTCCGATTTTAATGTTGCACCAAATCCCGTAAGCGATATTGCGAATATTGAATTCACATCATCGGTAAGCGATAATTATTTACTGTCTGTTTCTGATATCAACGGTCAGAAAATTATGGAAAAAAGTTTATCTGCTTTAAATGGAGCAAACACGGTAGCTGCAGATTTAAAAGAGATTGCTGCAGGAACTTATTTTATATCTTTATTATATAATGGCAATTTAGTTGCTACACAACAAATTATTAAAAAATGAGAAATATTTATTTGATAGGATTGTTTATTGCCGTTTTATTTTCTGCCTGTTCGGTTGAAGTTAACGAGACAAATGTTGCAGGAAACTGGAAAGCAAGTGATTTTGAAAGTACTATTCCCGATGTGCCGGCAGATTATGCTGAAGCCGGTGTGCAAGAGTTTTTATCGTCAACCTATACATTAAATCCCGACAATTCTTTTGAATTAAGAAGTAATTATTTCCAGCAGGGCGCATTTGGTCATTGGGAATTAAATGTGGAAGCAAATGAAATTTCGATGTTTTACGAAATGGATTCAGTAAAGGGAGTTGAAATTTATACTATTAAAGATCTCACCAAGAAAAAAATTGTATTGTTTCAAGATATTCCTGATGCACAAGCACATGTGCAAATAACGCTTGTAAAAGAATAATGCCGGAAAGCTATTGGCTCCCCGGCATTTTGAAAAACAACCACTACTCTGTTTATTTTAAAGCTGTTGGTTCAACAGCATTTGCTTTTAGTGAAATTCCAAACCAAATCATGTCTTGGATTAAATCATCAGGCATACCCGGATAAGTAATATTCCAAAGTTTCCTGTCAATGTTAAACTTAGCAACAGCATCAACACCATTATTGTTCACAGTAATTTTTGCAGGGAACTCAATATTTTTTGTTACATCTTTTATTTTAAGGTTACCACTAACTAAAAAGTTAGGGTCTGCAACCGTGTATTCGCTAATTTCAGTTTGCTCTCCACCGGCTGATTTTGTTCCGGCAAAAGGCTTAACACCTGTAATTTCGAAAGATGCCTCAGGATAGGTTGCTACATCAAAAAAGTCCGGCGAAGTTAAGTGACCGGTTAATTTGGTGTTGCTTTCATTGTCATCTTTTAACGAAACCAAACTAGGCATGTCGATAATAAACTTACCACCGGTTAAACTTCCGTCTTTTAATTGTAAATCACCGCTTTTAATGTTAATGGTGCCGTTGTGATAGGCGGAAACCTTTGTACCAACCCACTCTAATTTGCTTTCAGTGGTGTTGATGTTAATAGATGCCGCACCTTCTGTTATAGAAACTGCTTTTGCGTCGCCTGTTAAGGCCTCGTCGCTTTTTGGAGCTTGTTTACAAGCTGTGAATGACAGCACCGCTGCACCCAGGATCGTTAGAATTGTCGTCTTTTTCATTGTTTTTTAAATTTATATGTATATACACACATTATCTTAGAACACGCAGAATTCAAAAATGTTTCATAAAAGCGAAAAAATCCAAAGAAATTGTCAATCAACAGTTTAGAACACCCTAAAACAGCGCTTTTTGGACTTTACAACAAATGTTAAAGTTTTAAGTCCGCTTCCAATAGTTGGTTTACATTATAGCCGAAAGCATCAAAAAAGAATAGGCAATGTCAATAAAAAGGAAGTTTTGAAATTTAAATTGCCACGTTTTGCGTTAAAATAATTACTTTTAAACACTTTCATTAAACTACTGTTTCTTTAAAAACTCAAAACACATGGTTACTATTTTACTCATTTCATTAGGCATTATCGTTGCATTTATGACCGGTGCTTGGCTTTTTAGTTTGTATAAAAAGGATATGAGTGTTGTTGATGGCTTTTGGGGTTTGGGCTTTATTGCTGTTACACTCCATTGGTTTACACGTTTAGAAGATATTGAACCCCGTCAGTTTATAATTACATATTTAATAGTGCTTTGGGGAATGCGTTTAGCCATTTATATATTTTATAGAAGTCGCGGCAAAGCCGAGGACCCTCGTTATGTTGCGTTCCGCGATGATTGGAAAGAGAAAACATGGTATATTAGTTACTTTAAAGTGTTTTTATTACAAGGCGCATTACAAATGGTTATTGTTTTACCGATATTGGTTGTAATGCACGATGCCGGAACCACACCGGGCACAGCTGACCTTGTCGGCATTTTAATATGGACATTTGGATTTATTTTTGAAACGGCTGCCGATTTGCAAATGCTCCGATTTAAACAAAACCCGGCAAACAAAGGAAAGGTAATGGATAAAGGATTATGGTATTATAGCAGACATCCTAATTACTTTGGTGAAGTTTGTGTTTGGTGGGGAATTTTTATTATTAGCCTGGGTTCGGGTTTGTGGTACCTTTCTGTTTTATCACCAATTTTAATTACCTATATGTTGCTTAAAGTTTCCGGCATTACCATGTTAGAAAAACGATATGAAGGAAACGATGCTTATTCAATTTACAAACAAACTACTAGTCCATTTTTTCCTTGGATTAAGAAACGGCAATAAATTTTTTAAACTAAACCACACGTTAACACGTGAACTTGGATGCTAATTACTTTGGCGACGAATTGGTATTTCAATAGGAAATACAACAACAAATTTATTTAATTGCTTGCCATTACATCCACTTTTTCACCTAAAAACTTAGGATCGGTGTTGAGGATGTAGCAGTCTAAAAACGCACTAACACGCGCCGGATATTCTCGCATTTGCGTTTTATTTGAGCTGTAAGGGTCTTGAGCAGCAAAACCGGTTATATTAATATTTTTGGCGCTGCCGATGTAAATTGCACGTGCGCAATGCCAGTCTTGCGATACAACTATAAAATTATCTAATCCGAACACTTTGTTTGCGCGAATCATACTGTCGAATGTTCGGAAACCTGCATAATCCAGCACAATGTCTTCCGGTTTTACACCTTTGCCAACCAACGCATCAAACATTTCGTATGGCTCATTATACGAAGTGGTTCCATTGTCGCCACTTACTAATATTTTTTTAACTTTTCCGCTCAGATATAACGACGCAGCGGCATTAATACGAAAAGTAAAATAATTATTTTCATTACCATTAATTAACCATCGCGAAGTGCCTAAAACAACAGCTACATCTTGTTTTGGGATTTTAGTGATATCACTAAAAATTTTTCCTTCTGCCGATTTGTTAACCGAATTATTAATTAATAATATAATTAATGCACCGGTTATAAATCCAATTAAACCAAGGAGCAATATTTTTTTTAAAATTTTTTTCAAGACGGTAGTTTGATTTAACAAATTTAATAAAAATAGTGGATATTTTAGGCACGCCGATTCCACCAATTTGCTTTCACTCCCAAATTGTTATTACTGCAAATAGGACATTATTTATGGAAATTTTAAATTTGCGACCGTCTTAATCAACTAAGCCTTTCGCAACCAGGTATTCCGCTATCTGTACCGCATTTGTAGCCGCACCTTTTCTTAAATTATCCGCAACTATCCAGCAATTAAGGGTTTTGTCTTGGGTGTAATCTCTGCGAATTCTGCCAATAAAAACATCATCTTTTCCTTCTGCATCAATAGGCATTGGATAAATGGCATTTTCTAAATCATCTTGCACCACAAGTCCTTCTGTTTGCATCAACACCTTAAAAACGTCCAATATTTCAAATTCATTTTCAAATTCAACATTTACACTTTCGCTATGTCCGCCACTCACCGGAACGCGCACTGCTGTTGCTGCAACTTGAATTTGGTTGTCGCGTAAAATTTTTTGTGTTTCGAAATGCATTTTCATTTCCTCTTTACTGTAACCATTTTCTAAAAACACATCTACCTGAGGAATAACATTTTTATCTATTTGATATTTATAAGCAGGGTTTTCAACCACGCGACAGCTGCTGCTTCGTTCGTTGTATAGTTGCATAATTCCCTTCGCACCACTTCCCGAAACCGATTGATAAGTTGAAACTACAATTCGCTTAATTTTATATTTTTGGTGAAGCGGATTTAAAGCCAACACCATTTGTATGGTTGAACAATTTGGATTTGCAATTATTTTTCCCTTGTAATTTGTTATTGCATCCCCATTAATTTCAGGCACCACCAAAGCGCAATTTTCATTCATTCGCCAAGCACTGGAATTGTCAATAACCCAACATCCAACTGCTTCAAACTTTGGCGCCCAATCTAAACTGGTTTGTCCTCCTGCCGAAAACAAGGCAATATCAGGCTTCATTGTTAGCGCTTGTTCTATGCTTACTACGGCAACATCTTGACCGTTAAATTTAACAAACTTGCCAACTGACCGATCTGAGGCAACCGGAATCAAAGTTGTTATAGGAAAGTTCCGCTCTTCGAGTACGCGGCGCATCGTTTGTCCTACTAAACCGGTAGCGCCAACAACAGCTATAATCATAACTAAAAAATATTTTTACAAAGGTAATTGGTAAAAACGACTATAATTTTGAAATGGCCGCTAAAATAGTTTCAAATGACTTGGAGGCAAGAGTCTCCCGAAGTTAATTCTTTGTAAATTTTCCAACCTAAATGTGCGAGCAATTTATACACCAAATTTTACAAAATGTTAAATAATTGACCAATAATCTGCATCGCATCAAGCTTTTTACTAAATGTTATTAATAGATATTGTTTTCGGTAAGAGTGGCAATAAGCGTAAAGGGATACTTTTTCCCATAAAATCCGTATTTTTCCACCACTTTAAAGCATGAAGAACATACTTACAATTATTGCAATAATCTTGTGTATTACCGCAAGCTATGGCCAGTTTATAGAAAATTTCGACGACGGTGATTTTGCCGGATGGTCAGGAATGGACACCGACTATGTAGTAAACGCTTCAACACAGCTGCAACTTAATGGTGATTGTGCTATTGGCGGAACCGCATATCTAACCTATCCCGCTGCAACACTTGACGCCGCCACCTGGACTTTTTTTGTTGATTTGGATTTTGATCCGTCAAGCGCCAATCATTCACGTGTATTCTTGCAAAGCAATTCGCCAAATTTGTTGGGCGATGTATATGGATATTTTGTACGTATTGGTGAAGATGGAACAACAGATAAAGTTGAACTTTGGAGAAGCAATGGCGCAACAGCCAGCATCGTAATTGAAGGTATTTCCGATATGGCCTTATCTCCAACAGTTGGTGTAAAAGTAATAAGAACAGCCGAAGCAGAATGGCAATTATATGTTGACCCTACCGGTGGAACCGATTATGTTTTAGAAGGAACTAACATTGACGATACTTACAACGGAGGGAATTATTTTGGTTTTTGGTCAAAATATTCTTCAACCCGTTGCGATAAATTTTACTATGATAATATCACAATCGACCCTATTTATATTGATAATGCAGCTCCCGAAGTTTTATTGCTTGATATTATATCAACAACTCAAATTGAAATAACATTTAATGAAATTGTTGAACAAACTTCGGCAGAAACAGCAAGTAATTATGCTGTTGATGGCGGAATTGGAAATCCAATTGATGCCACTCGCGGGGTAACAGATTTTTCTAAAGTACTACTTACATTTTTAACAGATTTTTCGGAAGGCGTTACGCTAACACTTTCAATTAATGGTGTTGCCGATTTGGCAGGAAATACCACTGTAGATCTTAATACAGAATTTTCTATTTATACCACACAACTTTATGATATTGTAATTAATGAAATTTTTGCAGACATAGAACCTCAACTTGCATTACCACTTGGTGAATATGTTGAACTGTATAATAATTCACCGGTAGATATTGATTTAACCAATTTTATAATGGCAGATGCCTCTACCGAAAGCGATGGTTTTCCAACCTATGTATTACCCGCCGGCGGATATGTTATTTTGGTTGATGATGGTGTTATAGATTTGTTTGCAGCTTATCCAAATGTAATTGGTGTTGCTACATTTCCATCTCTGAATAATGATGGCGACGACTTGAAATTAATTAGCCCGGAAGGTAATATAATTCATACTGCATTTTATACTTTAGATTGGTACAACAATGCAGTAAAAGAAGATGGCGGCTGGAGCCTTGAAATGATTGACCCCAATAACCCTTGTCAGGAAAGCCAAAACTGGACTGCATCTAACAACACCAATGGTGGAACACCCGGTGTTGTAAATTCGGTATTCGCATCTAATCCCGATGAAACGCCACCTGCGTTAACTGATGTTTATCCGTTATCAATAGATACCCTTATTGTCTATTTCGATGAAAAAATTAAATTGGAAAATGTATTAATTACAGATTTTACAATTATATCAAACATAGGTGAAGTTATTACACCAATTACATTATTAATTGATGATTCGAATCCTTTTATTATTGGTTTGGTTTTGTCAACTTCTCTTACAACCGGTACTATTTATACTTTAACAGTAACCAATATTAGCGATTGCAGCGGTAATGAAATTAATTTATTTAATTCAGCACAATTTGGTTTACCGGAACCGGCTTTATTAAATGACGTAGTAATAAATGAAATACTTTTTAATGCGGTAACCGATGGATTTGATTTTGTAGAAATTTACAACAGGTCTGCAAAAATTATTGACTTATCTACTTTGATTATTGCGGAGATGGATTTATTTGATACGTTAAATGTTATTGAGTATGGTTCAGTTAGCACATCGGGCCGATTATTATTTCCGGGAAATTATTTATGCCTTTCGGCAAATTCATTGCAAGTTAGCGAGCAATATTTTGCAATTGATACAGGTAATTTTATTGACGTTAATGATATGCCGAGTTTTAACGATAATGAAGGTATTGTTACATTGCTTGACCAAACATTAAATGAAATTGACAGATTGCATTTTTATGACGATTGGCAATATGCGTTATTGAGCGATGACGATGGTGTTTCATTAGAGCGCGTAAATTTTAATTTTCAAACGCAGGATGAAAACAATTGGAATAGCGCTGCCGCGGATGTTCATTTTGGCACTCCGGGTTATCAGAATTCCGTTTTTGGCGCAATATCCAACAACGGCTCAATAGGTTTGGAATACGCAACGTTTTCACCTGATGGCGATGGATTTAACGATTTACTTGTAGTAACTTATGCAACAGCTTCGGAAGGCTTTACCGGAAGTTTTAAAATATTTAATGCACAAGGGAAACTTGTTAAACTACTAAGCAATAACACAACCCTTAGTCGCGAAGGTTTTTTAACCTGGGATGGTTTAAATGAGGAAAATGAGCAAATAGCTTCAGGAATCTATATTGTTTATGCCGAGCTTTTCGATTTGAATGGCAACGTCAGCAAGTTTAAGATTAAATGCACGCTGGTGAGAAAGCAATAATGAGCATTACACGCCTTATATTATGCTCATTTTAAGAGAACTTGGGCAATTCCGGCACCTCTGAGTACATTAATCTGCGCTACCACCGCTAAAAGACATTACGGATTTTCGCAAAAAAACGAGCGTTTTGTGCGTTTTTGACGCGATTATTGCAAATTTAAGATGTTGCCACGCCCGGTTTACCATTATATACTAATACTTAATGATTCAACTGGGGTAAAACCGTTTCCTTGAGGTTGACTGTTATTCAATCTTTGCAGCAACAAAAGAAACTAACTATGAGAAATTTAATTTTAGTTGTATTGATTTTCGTTTTTACCATTGAAGCGAAGTCACAACTAACAACTAACGAGGTAACAGCAGCAAAACCATTTAATCGGTCGTTTGCGATTCAGCCGTTTTCACCTATAACAGGCTCTTTAAAATTAAACTACAGTCAGGTTGTAGTTAAAAATTTGACATTAGATTTCGGAATAGGTATCGTTGGTCCGAACACGGGGAATGTAAGCACAAACAGCAGCGGAATGACAGCGAAATCGGGATTAAAAATGTATTTTTCACCTGATTATTATACCGACGACATGAAAAAGTTTAGCGACTTTCAAGGGGCTTACTTTGAACCGGAATTGGCGGTAAGCGTATTCAATTACAACTATCTTTATGAATCTACAAGTAAACAAATCGTTAGTTCCGCTATTTTACTTAATTTTGGAAAACAACGGGTAGTTGGCAACCGGTTTTTAATTGATACATGGGCTGGTTTTGGTTATTGCTTTGGTGGTAATGAAGATTATGATGAACCGGCTAATAGATATGAATTCGTTGCATTACAAGAGCTTGGATTGGCATTTACTTCAGGCTTTGCCATTGGATTCTTAACTAAATAATTAAATTTGTAACTCGTTTTATTATTCATATAAGTTTAATGTATAAATTTTATGATGGTTAACACACTAAGAATTGCAGAGCAAAATGCCAATTAATAATTGTTAGCAATGTTTACCCATTTGTAAGAAAATTATTAAACACACAAATTGAAATTGATGAAAGTTTTAGTAACAGGAGCGGACGGTTTGTTGGGTAGTAATTTGGTGCGCAATCTACTATCAAAAGATTTTGAAGTGCGCGTTTTAGTTCATCCCTCCTCAAGATCAAAAACACTTAATGGTTTAAATGTAAATAAATTCATAGGAGATATTCTAGAAATAGATTCTCTGCAACCCGCGTTAAAAAACTGCGACGTTGTTTTTCATGCGGCTGCAAGCACAAGTGTTTGGCCGGCGCGCTCAAAAAAAATCAGAGCAATTAATATTGAAGGAACGCGCAACATGGTAGACGCTTCAATTGCTAATAATGTTAGCAGATTTATTTATATTGGATCAGCAAGTGCAGTTAGGAATGTAGTAAACTCAGACAATTCAGAAAGCTATAATAAATTTGATTTGGATTATATTGATTCTAAGCAAAGGGCAATGGAATTAGTTATGGATGCATCTGCTAAAGGACAATTAAATGCAACAACAATTTTACCCACATTTATGATTGGCGCTTATGATTCTCAACCGTCATCAGGCAAATTGATACTTTCGGTTGCAAAAGGCAATCTGAAGTTTTATAGCAATGGTGGCAAAAACTTTGTTCACGTTAAGGATGTGGCAGAGGCCGCAACAAATGCCATTGAGTTGGGGGAGAACGGAAAATATTATATTGCCGGCAACGAAAACTTATCTTATCATGATTTTTTTATAAAAGTATCTAAGATTGTAGGAGTTGGTGAGCCTTGGTTTAGTTTGCCGAATTGGGTAGTAAAATCGGCAGGTGCAATTGGCAGTGTATATGGAAATCTCACCCAAAGACCTCCGGCACTTAGTTACCCAATGGCTTGTATTGGATGTGAGAACCATTATTATAACAGCAGCGACGCTGTTACAGAGTTAAAAATGTCGAAAACACCAATAGATGTTGCAATATCCGATTGCTACCAATGGTTCAAGAGCGAGGGGTATTGTTAATTTGATTAATTTTCGGCGCAATGTGGAAGGATAAAGTTGTAATAATTACCGGCTCAAGTATTGGAATAGGCTTTGAACTGGCCAAAGAAATTGCAAACAAAGGGGCTATAGTAATTTTAAATAGTAGCAACCCGCAACGATTGGAAAAGGCAAATACTAAGTTATCTGCATTGGGCTTCACAACAACGGCAATTGCTTGCGATGTTACCAGTTACGCTTCTTGCTTAAGCCTCGTAGAAAAAACCATTAATTCGTACGGTAAAATTGATGTAGTTATTAATAATGCCGGAATTTCATCAGAGGGTTCAATCAGTGAATCACATCACGAAGTGTTTAAGCGAGTAATTGACGTAAATCTAATTGGCGCTTTTAATATGACTAAAGCCACATTGCCTTATTTAAAAAAGCAAGGTGGGAATATTTTATTTATTGGCAGTGTAGCAGGAATTCATGGGCTAGGAAATTATGCAGCATACAGCAGCTCAAAAATGGCACTAACAGGGCTTGCCGAATCATTAAAGATTGAGTTGCATAATACCAATGTGCATGTTGGAATTGCTTACCTAGGCTTTATTGAAAACAGTAAGGAAAAAACAATATTGAGTGCAAACAACGAAAGAATACCGCAACCGGAAAGGAAAAATGTAAGCAAGATGTCGCCGGAAAAAATTTCGAAAAAACTCATCCTGATGATTGAAAAAAATACTTTTAAAAGATTTTTTTCACCAATTGGAAAGGTTGCTTTCGTATTGAACAGAATTGCACCGGGATTGCTTCGCCTTGTCTTAACGAGAATTCATCAACGCCAAAATTTTTAGTCCTTAGGATTATTCAACGCAAAGCGTTCTTGAGTAATGGAAAACGATATTTACTGCCTTAACGGAATATGCTTTTAATTCTGATTGCCGGGGATTTAATGAAAGTTTCGTCTTTCGTTAATTAATTCATCTGAAAACGGCTAAAGTCCCGTCAATTTTCTCTAGTGTTTTAATCCTTTTACCAGTGCTAATTGCGCAAAGATAGCGCCTTGCTGCTCTCTCCGGTTGCCGGGAATTAGTCTTCAACGTATCCGGTTTACAGCATAAAAAAACACTTTATACCAGTCTAAAGTCAACTTCTTAGGTCGTAGAGAGAAAATATTTCCGAAAATATTTGGTAATCTTCAATAAGAGGAATATATTTGCAACATCAATGGTTGATATATCAATTAAAATGGATTCTTTATACAACGTCACATTATTCCAAATAGATAAAACCAGCAAGGTTGCCAAGGTGTATTCTCAAAGAGAATTTGATAAGCTTGGCATAGACATCACAGTTGAACAATGGATTTTGTTAAAAATTATTGATGAGCACGAGGAAATTTCACAACGAGAACTAGCCGACTTGTCCTTGAGAGATCCGGCTTCAATCACCAGAACACTGGATTTATTGCAAAAAAAAGGATATATAGAAAGAATTGCAATTGAGGGAAATAGAAGACAATATCATTTAATGCTCACAAAGTCTGGTAGTAAATTTGTTGGGAAACTTTTACCGGTAATTGAAGCACTAAGAAAAAGAAGTACGAAAGGATTAACAGATCATGAAGTAGCAACCCTACATATACTTTTAAAGAAAGTGCAGAATAACATGGAATAATTTTTTTAACAATAAATTGATATATCAATTATTGATATAAACGAATATGATAACTATATTTCTAATAATGATTTGGCAGGGATGTTATTTGGTAGGCTTAACAGAACTTCCAATTACGGCGCAAGACATCAAATTAAACAATTCAATTAAATACTTAAGCGTGACCGAAGATTCAACGTATAAGAAAATTGAAAAAAACAATATGGTAGTGAGTTGGTACTTTACTATAGATAGTTGTTTTTTTGAAATGTCTGCTCCTAATACAGGATGGGTAGCAATAGGATTTAATGAGTATGATGATATTACGGGAACTTACCTGGTAATGGGCGCAGTAAACAAAGCCACAACGGTTGTCGTTGAATATTTGACCTCCGGTCCGGGAAATTATGCTCCCTTATCCGAACTGGGAATTGCAAATGCAGTTGATAATGTTAGTGGATTAGAAACTTCTTCAAACAGTACTATTGCATTTAGTCTGCCAAGGAAACCATACACAAAATATCAAAAAAATATTGAACCCGGAAAAACGTATTACCTCATTATGGCCTACTCGGAGGAAGACGATTTTAAACATCATTCAATGATGCGCACCATGCAGAAAATTATTTTATAAAACTAAAAACAAACAAAATGAAACAATTAATGACAACAATTTTATTGACACTTACCATTGGCACAGCACTGGCACAAAAAAGTGAAGAAGCTAAAATTAAAGAATTGGTAACCACTTTTGTTAAAGCAGGTGACACTTATGATGTGGTGACATTAGATAGCATATTAGACGACAATTACAGCATTGTTATGAATCGCTTATTTGGGAGCAAAACCGTGTCGGTAATGAACAAGACAGATTACATCGCGAATATCGCATCAAAAACTTTTGGGGGAGATAAAAGGAGGTTAGAATTTGAAACTATTACAATTAATAACAATACTGCAAGTGTTAAAGTTAAACTGATTGGCGATAAGGCTAAAGTTGTTTCTATTTTACTACTGGTTCAAAATGAAACCGGTGAATGGTTTTTAGTTGGCGATATACCAACATTTATTTAATTCATAATCCACTGCTGCATTAATAAGAAAAGCACATCTATTGATGCGCTTTTCTTATTAACCTAAATTTACTTTACCACTACCCGCACACCTTCGCTATGGCTTGTAAACTCAGGCGCATACATACATTGAATAGTAGTAATACCATTGCTAAAATTACCACTATGTGAAATGCGTAAAGGATATTCAAACACGTACGTTCCTTTTCGTAAGTAAGAAATAAAGAAGTTTGTTGCTGCATCACCTGTTGCTTCATAGTATCCTAATCCATCTTGATACTTATATCCACTTAAAACATTTACCGGTTCAAATCCGGCGGCGCGCATGTCTTTTATATGCACATATTCCATATCGCGGTCAACGCGAATTTCAATGCGCACTTTAACTAAATCGCCAACTTGCAAGGATGTGTTTTTATCAATCGGTTTAATTACAGGACCTGTTGCCGTGTTTTGCTGAAGGAATAGCTGTTTATTAATTTGTAAGTTATTATTACTTGCAGTTACTTTATCAATATCTTCAAAATACTGCCAATACATTGCACCATAACTCAATGAATTAGTGGATGAAGGTTTTACATTTATTTTTCCGAAATCGGGTTGAATAGCATTGCCCAACCAATTTGTTTTAAAATAACCCGTACCGGCTTCTACACTTTCGGGCTTAACCAATAAATTACCAACTGTAATAGTTGCAATTTCTTTGTTGCTCAACAAATCGGTTCCGCGAAGCAACAGTGCATAGCATGCTTCTGCAGTTGCTCGTGTTGTTTTCCAATCGGTTGTTTGTTTTTGACGCAATAACCAAACTTTTAAATCTTCAACGGCAACTTCATCTTTAGCCACTTCGCCAAATACTTCAATCATTAATGCTTGAGTTTCTATAGGTGCTTGATGCCAATAATATCCTGCTGTATTCGCTTTCCAATACATGCCCATTTCATCAGAACGCAAGCTAAATTCTTTTAGCGATTTTGTAATTGCAAGGGCTGTTTTACTTTCGTTGTTGCGTTGCATAATTAATGCAATCATTCCCTTTTCATACAAGCTGTAACTTGTCCAGAATTTTTTAACCTGACCTAAATAATATTTTCTAGCTTCTTCTTGTGCGCCGCTTAAGCCAACGCGGGTGTTTAAAAAGTAACTCGAAGCATACAAATATTGGATAGTGATATTACCGGGTATATATGTTGCTTTATCAATTTTATATTTCTCCAGGTTTTCATAATCTTCCAACATTCTGTTATTGCAATAAGTAAGCGCTCTATCTAACATCCTGTTTAATTGCGCATCGGTAGCTGCATTAGTTACGCCAAGTTGTTGTAAATGTGCTAAGCCGGTAACAATATATTGAGTTATATATCGGTCGTCTTCATACCCTTTAAACCAAGGCCATCCCCCATTAGGCAATTGCATTTTTTCTAATTTATTAAAGGCTGCTTTCAACTCATTGTCCATTCGATTCATATCGAATAGTAATGCAACTCGTTTTTTCCGTTCTGTTTCATTTTGTGCTTGCAACACCCATGGTGTTTCCTCTAATAGTAATTGCTTTAATTCTTGATTTTTTTCGAGGTTAGATGTTAATGATGTTGCATTGCTTTTCCATGATTCGAAAACGCGTTTAATTTCAGGATCGGAATTCGCAATGTGATAAGCAATACTGTTAGCATAATAACGGCTGAATACTTGTTCTGCACATTCGTAAGGATATTCCATCATATATGGTAAGGCCTGAACAGCATACCATGCAGGATTACTTGTATATTCTAAAGTAAGGCTTTGATTTCTTATAGATTCAGATCTGCCGGAGGTTAATAATCGATCGAATGAAAAATCTTTTGATTTATTACCGCGAACCCATAATGGTAAAGCTTCCGTTACTAAAATGCGATTACTTAAAATTGGCAAAGCATTTTCTTCACCATCAGTAAATGTGCCGGATGCTGCCTTTACTTTATAAATGATAGCATCATAACCTTCCGGGATTTTTATTTTCCAACTAACAGGAGCACTGCCTTTAGCATTAGCAGTAAAATTGACAGTGGCATTTTTATTTGCAAAAGCCACATCAACAGGCTGCATGGTGAGTGCATCAAATAACTCCAGTGATGCTTTTCCATTTAGGGTATTTTCTGTGAGATTGCTCACTTTAGCGGTAAATACAATTTCATCTCCCTCGCGCAAAAACCTTGGCGCATTTGGTTGAATCATTAATTCTTTTTGCGTAATTACCTTGTCAAACAGTTGTGCTGTTTGCATTTCTTTTGTATGCGCATAAGCCATGAAGTTCCAAGTTGTTAATGCTTCGGGCATAGTAAACGTAAATGCAATTGCGCCGTTCGAATCGGTTTCTAAATGAGGGTAGAAGAAAGCCGTTTCGTTCAAGTTAGTACGAGTTGTTACTTGTGTTAAACTTGGATTCGGCAGTGCTATATTTAATATTGGTTCAGCGGCAGGAGCGCTGGCTTTCAATTCATTTCCCATGAAACCATTAGATTCTTCCTTTGATTTTTTATCGAAAAGTGTATCGGACGATTTGTTTGCCGCAATACCTTTCACCATCATAAATTCACTTTGTATCCCGGAGCTGAATTCCCTATTACTATCGTATAAATAATATCCTCCCCAATATAAACCAAACCAGTTTAACTCATTATAGGTAAAGCCGGAATAATTTCCATGATACCACCAACTGTTGTCGGTGTAAATAAAATTATTACCATTTTGAAATGTAGCACCTGTCCAATATTTATAGTTGTAGTAATTAGGCCAATTAATTCCCGGCCAATAGTGACTTTTAAATGCATCGAGTGAGGCGTCGTACATGTTTGCCAATAATTCAGCAGCAACCTTTTCACCATTATCTCCTGTGATTTTTATGTTCCATGTTTCAGTTGCTCCGGGTTGTAATTTATCGCGATGCGTTTCTAATGAAATGTTCAATTGTTTATTATTCCACGGTACATCGATAAAATATTGCTGATTATAAAATCTGCCATCCTTAATAAAACATATTTGAGCAGATATGCCGCCTCTATCGGCTTCTGTTACAGGAATTTCAATATCCATCATAGAAGTGTTGGCTCCGCGATTCATGTTTTCGGGAAGTTCAATCCATTTTCTGGCACTGCTGCCATCGGCCCTTGAAATTTGTAATAAAGCAATTACATTTTTTGCACTACTGCCAATATTTATTACGGCACTTTCACCCGGTTTACGACTATTATTTTCGGAAGTAGAAAAACTATATTTGGGAGCAATGGCATAATTGCCTTCATTTAAAATATCAAAATACTTAACCACCTTAATAACTGCACCACTTTTATCTATTGTTTCAATTTCAATTTTGTAAGTGCCTTGTTTTAATGCTGTGGTATTTATTACTAAAGAATCGCTCTTTTCGGTACTCCAGGTGGTTTTTAATACGCTTCCCAATACCGGCCAAGTGTACATATTTTTTTCATCAGCATATAAATCGTTCGGAAATAATTTATAATATACTTCTTTACTTATAGTATGCACATCGGGTTGTTGCCATGTTCTATCGCGGAATAATTTTTTAGGTGCATCAATGGCGTAAATTGTTGCTTTACCCTTAGCGGTTAAAGGAGTGCCATTTAAATTGGATGTAGTTAATTTTATTATCGTGTTTTTACCGGTAGTTGTTGTTGCAGGGACATCTGCAAATAAATTAATAGATGTAAATCCAACAGTTGCAGCGGCTTGAGTACTTCTGGTTTCGCCTGAAACATCTGTTACATCAACATAAACGGTATATGAAAATTGTGGCAGTAATTTTTTATCAGCAGTTAAGTCAGCAATTGCTTTAAATATTACTTCAAATTTTCCCTCGCCATCGGTAGTTGCTATGCCGTTTGTTATTTCCATATCAGGAGCATAAGGCATTGGTTTTCTCCACCAATTATAATCACTGTAGTAATATGGATAAAATGTATTGCGTACTACGCGATAGGCAACTTGCGCATTATCAATATTTGCTCCGGCGTACGATAATGCTTTACCTGTAACTGTAATGCTATCACCCAAAACAAAATTACCTATAACTGGGTCGGTGCTAACTGAAAAGGTTGGACGTTTATATTCTTCAACAGAGATATATGTTGAACCACTTTCGCTTTGGATGCGCATTTGACCGGTTAACACACCGGCCGGCGCTGCAAATGTGCCGTTAAATGAACCATATTCGTTTGTGGTAACATCAAGCGACGCAATTTTTTGACTATTAACATCATAAAAAGTAACAGTAGATTTTTTATTTGCCATTACATTTTGTGATTTGCCATTGCCGGCGCTTTCAACCATTATTCCTTTAAAATAAATAGTTTGTCCGGGGCGATAAATTGACCTATCAGTAAAGAAGTAAGTAGTTACCGCTGCGCGATCGGCATATTTTTCTTGTTTTGAGATATAATAATTATCAAAGGCTCTTAAAAAATCGTCGCCCTTTGTAATATTAAATGTGAAGTAATAATAATCTTTAATTAATGGGTCGCTAACAGAAAACAAACCGTTGTCATCTGTTTTGTATGATTTTAATGCATTGTATTTATAAACGCGTTTATCGTAATCATATTCTTTTCTAAATGTTTGTATACTTGCGCCTTTAACCGGTTTGCCCGAGGTGCGGTCGAGTACATAAAAATCTTTGTTCATATTATTATAGTAATCGGAACCGGTGGCGATGTACGATAAATTAGAAACACAAAGCTCTTGTGCAATTAATTTATTTCCGTTCATGGTAAAGGCGCTATTTTCGCTTGCAACGATATAATAACTGCCAATAGGAAGTCCATCAATTTTTATTTCTGTAAAATGAGTTTGATAATCGCCATCAACCGGCAATTGCTGGTTCCATGATTTTACTATGGGATATTTTTGAAGCGCAGTAAATTTTTCATCATAACCCAATACTTCAATTTGGTCCATTTGTTCTGGTGTAACTTTTACAATTCGCAGAAATAGGGTATCGATGTTGCGAAAACTTACACCGGCTCTGAAAGGTTTTTCAGGTATAGTAACGGCTTCGGCTGTTAATGATATTTCTTTTTGTATAATAGATTGTTTAAGCGCGGCACAATTTTTCGCACCTAAACTTTTCGGAAATTTATTAATGGCAGCGTCACAAATTGCTACTGCTGTTTTGTATTCCCATTTGTAATCATCGCTAGCAAGTGGAGCATAATTTGAGCCAAGTACATAATGTTGTTGGGCTATTAAATAACTAACTTGAGTTGAACTGCTATCGTTGGCATATAATTTTTCTTCAGCAATTAGTGCATCTAGGTATAAACTATCTTTATTAGCCAAAACTGTATTGTTTTTTGCAAATGCAAGTCGTTTAATATCAACATCAATTAAAGCAGCCGGATAAGGGTCATATAAATGTGCACGTGTAAGGTCTTGCAATATTCTAAGAGCCAGTAACTTTTTTGCATCAACATCAGGGCTGCTAAATTCAAAACCGGCGAAGGCTTTGTTGCTGCCGAAAACAACGGGATTGTCGATTGTAAATGCATATGCAGGTTCGGTAATATAAGCTTCATCGTTCATTAAAAAATCTAATGTGCGATGTGCAAGAAAGTCGAAAACGGTTGGGCGCATTAATTGACCATATGCATCGCCTTTCGTTAATATGGTGCTGTATTTATTAATTTTTACATTTTTAAGTTCTTCGCGATTGGCAATTGATGCAACATATAGTTCATATGTTTTACGATGCAACATGCTTACGTCCCAGGTGCTGATATCATTATTTTCAAACTCGGCTGTTGGTGTGCGGTTTGCAAATTTCCAGCGATTATTTTGATAATATTCCCAGTAAATTTCTGCAAGCATATTTTGAAAAATGCTTTTTGTAACGCCGGAAGCGCTCTCCACTTCGAGACCAAACATGTTTATGGCTTTTATTTGCGCATCTTCCTGAACCATGTTAATGTATTTGGCCTTATAGATAACGGACTTTATAAGCTGTTCGTCGTTCTTGTCATTTTTTGAATAATTGTAAATGACTTCAACAGCATTTAAAGCTGATTCCGGTAATCCTTGTTGCTCGAGTGAGTCAACTATTTTCCATTCGGCCTCATAGCCGTTCCACGATTCTTTTTGAGTGTTAATCATAGTTTGTATTGAAATTGCTGCAATTACGGCTCCTGCAATTATCATTATTGCAACGAGCATGATACTTTTCTGCTTCATATTCAGGGTTGTTTTGTTCTAAGTTAATGTTAATTCTAATATTAAATTACTATTGAGATTCAGTATTCGCTCAAATTGCATAAAAACACAGCATTTTACTTCGCAATACTTCGTTTTAAATACAGCATCAAAACCACATCTATCCAGAAGTGTGCTGCCATAGCAGCATAAATGCCTATTTTTTGCAATAAATAGCCGAAACCGGCGCTAACTATTAGCAAAACCGTGCCATAAATAAATAACGGTCGGTTTTTGGGATTAAGGTATCCGTGTAAAGCAATGAAAATGATTGCGGTAGGCCAAATGCCAATCCAGGGTTGAATTGCGCCTCTAAAGAATAGCTCTTCTCCAATGCCGGCGCAAAATGATAAGTAGAAGATATCAAACGTTGAAACATCAAATTTTTGCAGCAAATCTCCAAAAAAACTGCGTGTGGCGTCAAGCATTTTTCTTTGAAGCAAAACAGTTAGTGGAAACAGGGTTACTAATGCATATCCGGAACCAATAAGGAATTGTTTTCCAAAAGCAGCAAATGAAACAATAAGATATTTTGATATAAGCTGATGGTGAAAAAAATAAATTAGCACAAGCCCAATGCCTCCAATACCAATAAGTGTAACTAATCCTGCAATTAGGACATGTTTTTTCGAGGCCTTTAGCGAGTCCATTTTATGGTGGAGTTACTCACTTGTTTTGAAGTAGTTATATGTCCTTCATAAGAATCGGTGAGGCTCATACCCTGTGTAATTTTCATAAGAATTGGCCAACCTGTTTTTTCCTCCACTTCACCGGTGCCTTTTATATATGCTGTAAAATTAATATTTGCCATTTGCGATAATAATTCTGCGGGAATTTGACTTTTGTCGATTTCAATAACAGTATTAAAATTGATATAGGCAACCCCATCTCTTCTGTCGGCTAGCGTATAGCTGTTTTTTAACTTAATTGGCACGCCTTGCAGCTGCGAAGCTGTTGTATAGTCCCACATTTCACCAATTTTTACAGCAGTATCCGGATAAGTAATAAAGTAGTTTTCCAAGTTGTCGGTAGGAGTACCTATTTGAGCAGCAATGTATTGATCAGGAATGTCTTGGCCAATAACAGCTTTAACTTTTTTGATAATAGCATCATAACCTTGAACATCGGTGCCTTCGCCGGAAGTGTTCATAATAATAGTAAGCGGGCTATTAACTAAACAATCTTCAACCTTTCTGCCCATGTCGGCCTGAGGGTCGGTTAGTGGTTTGCCATATTTGTAAACGATTGTGGAGGTATCGGTTTTAATAGTTTCACCGGCATCGGTCAAAATAAATTCCATTTTGAAGCTGTTGTTTTCACGACTTAAAATGCGCAAATTTACTTTGGCATATTTGTTCGACTTTAAAGTCATTTTAACACTATCTTGTGCTTCATTAATCGTATAATTACTCGTATTTTCAATATTGTATGTTTTACCAATTTCGGGTTGAAAACGGAGCAATATTTCTTCATTGGCGACAGGATTGTCTAAGTTTATGGTAACAGCAGTATCGTTTTGCGCAAGCGTATCGCTGTCGTTTAAAGTCTTATCTTTATCATCGGAAACATTTTTTTTACATCCAAAAAAAACGGTTCCTGAAATTAAAATAACGAGTAGTAAAATTTTATTTTTAAGCATTTGTGGTTATTACATTTGTTGTTCAGCGCATGACTGATTTGTCAGCCTGTTTTCAACGAAAAACGGTGTACCGACGATGCAAAATTACGTGAATTACCATGCAAATTTCAACCAACCATAAAAAATCGTTCGAAGCAGCGTATCAAACACTTAATGACCAACAGCGGTCAGCAGTAGATAATATAGAAGGCCCTGTGCTGGTAGTGGCCGGTCCGGGTACCGGGAAAACACAAATTTTAGCCGTGCGCATCGGGAAAATATTAATGGAAACCGATACCATGCCTGAGAACATCTTGTGTTTAACTTATACAGATGCAGGTACTATAGCCATGCGCAAGCGATTGCTCGATTTTATTGGTCCTGATGCTTATCGGGTGCATATTTATACATTTCATGCTTTTTGTAATGATGTAATTCAGGCCAATCTCGACTATTTTGGAAAGCGCGAGCTGGAGCCGATATCGGAGCTGGAAAATGTGAATTTAATTGAAGCAATTTTACAAGAATTACCGGTTGACCATCCTTTGAAAAAACTGCGTGGCGATAACAGTTATGAAGTTGGGCGATTAAATAATTTCTTCAAAATGATGAAGGATGAAGATTGGGATGAAGCAAAAATAAATAATGCTATAGATGCTTATATCAATGATTTACCTAATAGAGAAGAATATATTTATAAGCGTGCAAATTCAAAAACAGGCGTTAAAGTTGGTGATGTAAAAGTTAAAGATGTTCAGGCCGAAATAGATAAAATGGAAAAAACGCGTGCTGCGGCAAATTTGTATCCAATTTACGTGGAACGCATGCGCGCAATTGGCCGGTATGATTATAGCGATATGATTTTGTGGGTAATTAGAGCTTTCCGCGACCCGTCGCCGGCAGGAGAAAATATGCTGCGTAATTATCAAGAACGCTATTTATATTTTTTAGTAGATGAGTTTCAAGATACCAATGGAGCACAAAATGAGATACTAAATTTACTTATAAGTTTTTGGGATGTGCCTAACGTTTTTGCGGTAGGCGACGACGACCAAAGTATTTATGAATTTCAAGGGGCAAGGGTAAAAAACATTATGGATTTTTACCAATCGTATCAACACGATATTAATGTTGTGGTGTTAACTGAAAATTATCGCTCACACCAAGCTATTTTGGATGCATCCAGAATAATGATTGAGCAAAATCAGGAGCGACTCATCAATAAATTAGATGGATTAAGTAAGGTGTTATCGGCATCGCATCCCGGGCGACAATTAATTACAGAGCCTTTAATTGTTGAATACCAAAATCCGGCTCAAGAGCATGCAGGCGTGTTGCTCGAAATTGAGCAATTGTTAGCAAAGGGAGTGCCGGCAGAAGAAATAGCCGTGCTATATCACAAACATGCACAGGCAGAAGATTTAATTAATGTATTTGAAAAAAGAGGCCTTCCCTATCAGGTTAAAAGAAAAATTAACATTTTGGAAATACCATTGGTTAACCAAATGATTAATTTGTTGAAATATATTAATGATGAAAGCAGAAAGGCGCATAGCGGAGAATATATTTTATTTGAGATAATGCATTATCCGTTTTTCGGAATTCATCCACATGATATTGCAGCAATATCGGCATGGATTAGTTCTAAGCGCGACAGAACTATTACCTGGCGTTCTGTACTTTCGGATAACGCGGTTTTAAGCACAATAAAATTGCGCAGCTACGATGCAATAATAAAATTTGAAAAAAGCATTACAACATGGTTGCGCGAGTCATTTAATTTAACGCTACAAATGTTATTTGAAAAAGTGCTGAATGAAAGCGGTATGCTGCAACACTTGTTAAAGGGAGAAAACAGAGTGTTTAACTTAGAAGTAATTACTACTCTGTTTGACCATATTAAATCAGAAGGACTTCGTTTGCCAAGACTCAATATGTATCAATATTTAGATACATTAGAACAAATGGAACTACATGGAATTAAAATAGAAATTCAAAAATCAATTTCAAAAAAAGGGGGTGTTAATTTTATTACCACTCACTCAAGTAAAGGGTTAGAATTTGAACATGTTTTTTTAATTGGTTGTAATAGTGATAAATGGGAAAAGGCAAGAGGTAATAGTCAAAAATTTGCATTGCCCGATACATTAACTTTTACTGAAGGCAGCAATAAAATTGAAGGGCAGCGACGATTATTTTATGTTGCTATGACGAGGGCGAAACAACATCTTGTAATATCATATGCATCGGCTTCTAATGAAGGAAAGGTTTCTGAACCTTCGTCGTTTATTGCAGAATTAAAAGATGGAACCGGATTAGTGCAACATATCAAATCAATTCCGGAGGAAGTTCTCAGTGAATATAAAATTACTGCATTAACGGAATCGCCAAAGGTGCAGATTGCATTATTCGACAAAGATTATATTGCACAACGTGTTGAACATTTTGTTATGAGTGCTTCGGCGTTGAACAATTACCTTGATTGTCCGATTAAATATTATTTCGAGCGGATTGTTGGCGTTCCTGCTGCAAAAAACGACAGCATGTCGTTTGGAACCGCGGTGCATTATGCTTTGCGCAGAATGTTTGAACGCATGAAAGAATCAGACAAACAATTGTTCCCCACAATTGATATTGTATTACATGATTTCCAATATGATATGCGCAGAAATGAAGACTCGTTTACGGAGAAACAATTTCAAAATAGAATGGATTTAGGTAAACAGGTGCTAACAACATATTATGATAAATATATTAATCACTTTAATAAAGTGGTAGTAACCGAGTATCCGATTCGCAATGTGATAATGGAAAATGTGCCGCTTACAGGTGTATTTGATAAGGTAGAGTTTTGGGGTAAAGATGTAAATGTTGTTGATTATAAAACGGGGAATTCAGATAGAAGCAAAGAGAAATTATACCCACCAAATGAAAAACATGCTGATGGCGGAGATTATTGGCGACAAATAATGTTTTATAAAATTTTACTTGACAACCAAAAACTCAAGCCTTGGAAAATGATTAGTGGAGAAATTGATTTCTTAGAAAAAAACGAGAAAGGCGAATTAGTAAAGTATCGTTTTGAAATAATTCAATCAGAGGTGGATATAGTAAAAGCGCAAATTAAAGATGTTTACCAACGCATTAAAAATTTAGAATTTACAACAGGCTGTGGCAAAGCGGAGTGTAAATGGTGTAATTTTGTAATAGAGCTTGAACAGCAATAAGAAATAAAGAATTTTATAAATAATGATGAAACAAAATTATACCGTGCATCCATGGCATGGAATTAGTCCGGGAGTAAATGCGCCTGAATCCGTTACTGCTTTTATTGAAATAGTACCAACCGATACGGTTAAATATGAAATTGATAAATCCAGCGGGTTTTTAAAAGTGGATAGGCCGCAAAAATATTCCAACGTGTTACCTTGTTTGTATGGATTTATTCCTCAAACATATTGTGGTCAAAAAATTGGCGATTATTGTTCTGAAAAAACCGGTAGGAAAGGAATTTATGGCGATGGCGACCCATTAGATATTTGTGTATTTACGGAAAGAAATATTACCCATGGAAATATTATTGTTCCTGCAATTCCAATTGGTGGTTTTAGAATGATTGATGGTGGACAAGCCGATGATAAAATAATTGCAGTAATGTATCACGATGAAATATATTCGGGTTGGGACGATATTGATCATCTCCCACTTTCGTTGGTAGAAAGGTTAAAACATTATTTTCTTACCTATAAGGCTATGCCCGGAGCGCCTAACAAAGCTGAGATAACACATCTTTATAATAAACAAGAAGCACAGGAAATAATAAAGGCTTCGATGGAGGATTACTTTAATTTAATTAAAGAGTAAATAATGTACCAATGTGCTGATGTGCAAATGTACCGATGTGCAAATTAAACAGCCGGAGCAGCCAATGTGCAAATGTACCGATGTGCAAATGTGCAGATGAAACAGCCGAGCAGCCAATGTGCCAATGTACCGATGTGCAAATGTGCAGATGGAACAGCCAAAGGCAATGTGCTGATGTGCAAATTGCAGGGTTGATGCAAATTTACTTTACAACTTTGTTACTTACTTTCTCCGAGTGATAGGAACGTGTAATTAATTGCTTGGATATTTATGCTTGGCGACTGTTGTTTAATGCAAGGTTAATGTGAGCTAAATGATGTTCGCAGTGCCAAGCGTATAGAGCGGTATTAGTATAAAGAGAAATTTCTTTACCACTAGCAGGGTGTATAAATGTTTTGTTAAAATCGTTAGCACTCATTGATTTTAATAGAGCTACCCAACGAGCGTGAACACCTTCAATAATTATTATTGATGAATGAATATTGAAATTTTTGCTGTCGTTTAAGTTTGCCCATTCTGCTTCTTTATATACTTTAACAGTCGGTTTTTCTTCTGTGAGCGCTAATTTCAATCGTATTATACTGTTCATATGGCTGTCGGCACAGTGGTGAACCACTTGGCGGATAGTCCAACCATCGGGACGATACGGAGTATTTAATTCGCTATCGGATAAATTTGCCGTAGCTGCTTTTATTTTTTCCGGAAATAATTCAATCGTTTTTATAAAATCGGCTAATTGATTTTCTGAAATTTCTTCAGGGGCAGTAAATTTTCCTATTGGGTATTGAAGATTTTGCATATCTATTGATTTAATCATTTACTACAAATCTCAGCTTTATTTAGTTCAATGAATTTTTTTCGAAGTGTTACCCAAAATTTTAATCAATGCGTATCTTAGTGTCTTCAGTAAACCATTATTTAGCGACTTTATGCCGGAAAAAACTAGTTTATATGCACCGTTGTTAGTTGAAACAGCTTGGGAGGTGTGCAATCAGGTGGGTGGAATTTATACCGTTGTAAGGAGTAAGGCTCCTGAAATAGTTGATAAATGGACAGGCAACTATTGCATGGTAGGTCCATTACTGCAAGCAAAATTGCCGGCGGAATTTGAAGAGGTTTTTGACTTTGATGACGATTTCGGACAGGCGGTTTTAGAAATGAGAAAGCAAGGTTATGAAGTGCATTACGGACGTTGGTTAACCGATGGAAAACCAAAGGTAGTGTTGATTTCCCCGATGCAGGTTTACGACAAAGTGAAGGAAATTAGAACATCCCTGCTGCACGATCATAAAATAAATATTTTTAATCCTGATGACCTTTTGCAGCAAGTAATAGCATTTGGTTATTTAGTTACTCAATTTTTTGTTACGCTTGAGTCGCAGCAAAAGGGTAATCCGATTATTGCGCACTTTCATGAGTGGATGACCGGCATGCCTATTGGTGCAATAAAGAAAGATAATTTGCGGATTAAAACGGTATTTACCACACATGCAACTTTATTAGGCAGGTATATTGCGGGTAGCGACGATAATTTTTATCGCAATTTGAGCAATTACGATTGGCTGCAAATGGCACAAAAATTTTATATCGAACCACAAACCCGCCTAGAGCGGTTAGCGGCCAACGATTGTGATGTGTTTACAACTGTTAGTGAAATTACCGGTAAAGAATGCGAATTTTTATTAGGCAGAAAACCGGATATGATATTACCGAATGGTATTAGTTTACCAAGGTTTTTGGCTACACATGAGTTGCAAAACTTGCACGGGCAGTTTCGCAACAAGATTGATGAATTTGTGATGTCGCACTTTTTTCATTCTTACACATTCGATTTAGATAAAACGGTTTATTTCTTCACTTCGGGAAGATATGAATACCATAACAAAGGATATGATGTTACGCTTGAAGCACTTAAGCGATTGAACGACAGAATGAAAAAGGAAAACACCGATAAAACGGTTGTTATGTTTTTTATTACAAAAAGACCGTTCGATACCATTAATCCACTTGTATTGCAGTCGCGTGCAGCAATGGATGATATTCAGGGAACATGCGAAGAGATGTTAAAACAGATTAGAGAAAAACTGTTTAAAGCTGCAGCGTCAAATGTAGACCCTAATGTTCCTGAGTTAAATAATTTTATCGATGATTATTGGAAGTTCCGTTATCGCAAACAAATTCAAAGTTGGAAAAGTGATTTTTGGCCAATTGTTGTTACGCATAATTTAAAAGATGATGCCGGCGATGAAATTTTAAATTATTTGCGCAGTCACGATTTAATTAACAAACCGGGCGATAAAGTAAAAATGGTTTATCATCCTGATTTTGTTGCTGCAACCTCTCCATTATTTGGAATGGAATATCCTCAATTTGTAAGGGGATGTCACCTGGGTGTTTTTCCAAGTTATTATGAGCCTTGGGGATACACGCCATTAGAGTGCGTAGCGCGGGGAGTTCCGGCGGTAACCAGCGACTTGAGTGGATTTGGAAATTATTGTCAAACCAAATTTAGAAATCTCGACGAAAAAGGAATTTACATTGTTAAGCGCAAAACAAAAACCTTTGATGAGAGCGCAGATGAATTATGTGAAATGATGTACAATTTTGTTCAACTCAGTCGCCGCGAACGCATCATACTTAGAAATACGGTAGAAAGCTATGCAGAAAATTTCGACTGGAGCAATCTAGCTGCTAATTACGAAAAAGCTTATAAACTTGTACTTCAGGGAAAGTGAAACGATGGTAGTTGAAAAAGAAAAGCGTTTTCAACAAATTTGAAATCAGTTCATAAAAAATAAAAAGCCCCGTTACAATTAGAAACGGGGCTTTTATAATAATGTAGTAATTACAATTTAACGATATTACCTGAAGTTACTGCATCACCGGCTACAACGCGGTAGATATAGTTACCTGCAGGAATTGCAGTTACATCTACATTGTAAGAGTGGATACCTGCAGCTTCGTTGCTGTTGTTAATTGTTAATACTTCCTGACCCATTAAGTTAACGATGCTTATAGCAACTTCGCTAGCATTTTGTAAGCTAAAGCTGATAGTAGCGTTAGTTGTTACAGGGTTTGGAGATACTGCAATAGCAGAAATAGGATTTACATTCTCAACGCCTAAAACGATAGGGTCGCTGCCATCACATCTGAAACAAGCATCCCAGCAGTATTGTAACATTACATCTGCATCAGGAATTAATAATGAACGGTTGATGTTTCCACCGCCATCATCAGTACCGCAACCATCAGTTGCAATTGTAGTAGCTGCATCTGTTCCTTCGTTAGTTCCCCAGTCGTTGTTAACGAATTTGTAAGGCTGGGTCATACCAATTGAAGGTGTAGGATAAGTAACAGTGATAGCCCAAACGTTGCTACCCATGTCAGTTAAAGCGCATGTAGGATCTGATGGAGTCCAAGCGGCCATTGCAGCAGCTCCGTTCATTGCACCTGTAGCAGCGAAATCGCCACCAACTCTGATTCCACCTGCACCCAAAGTGTTGCCTGCAGCTAGATAGTTTGTAATGTCTACCATATAGGTAACATTTACCTGAGCATTAACTGCACCAGCTACAAACAAAATTGAAAGTAAAGAGTAAATTTTTCTCATAACTAATTAGTTTTTTAAGCTTAAAAATAAAATTTCAGCCTAAAGTTAAAGATTATTTCATTAAAACGGGCTGATTTTTTAACAAGATTATCTTAAATGAATTCAATTATATACATTCTATCGCTCAGCTATTTTATCTAAAATATAATTCCCGATTGCATAGCCGTGACTTGAACCATTTTCTAATGCTGCTCGGAAATGAATGCCCGCATATAAGCGGCTGATACTCGCTTCGTTAGCTGCAGCATTGAATGAATTAAATATGCGTGCAGGCAAATTATTGGCAGTTAAAATTGAATCGGTAAACACCAAATTGTCACCTAAACAATGAGTAAGGATTGTTGCACATGCGGCAGAAATTGTACTATGCCCTGAGCTGTATTCAGGAAACGCCGGTGTTGCTATATATGGTTGCCAGGCAGGATTAATATATTTTTTAATATAGGTTTCGGGCCTCAATAAATTTGTTGCGTATTTAATATGCCAACAAGCAATAAAAGCATCAGCCATTGATATAGATGCAAGCGCATAAACGTAGGCCGCTTTTATGGCAGGTGTTTCCTTCTCCATCATTGCGGCGCTTGCTATGCTTAGCCAATGCCCTGCAGGAGATATCTTTTTCTTTCCAAGCTGTAGGTGGCCCACATAAGTAACGGAATAGGGATTATCATCCCAAAAATCGGCAATTGCTTTTTGTTCGATGGTTAAATTATTGCTAACATAATATACTTCTAATGCTTGTTTATAAAATAACGCATTGGAATCGGTACTAAATGTTGGTGCTGGGAAAATGTTTTTGCTTGTTGTTTCGTCGATTACAAATGAGCGTAATTCGCCCCAATATGGTTCAACCGCATCTTCATAATCGGGACCGGTTGGCTGCCAGGCATATGGTTCATTAATTAAGGAATAGCGGGCTTTTGAACGCGTGTTATTATAATTATCAAATTGCGACCATTTAATAATGCTGTCACTTACCGCATGCGCAAAATCAATAGTTGAATTAAGGTTTTTTTTATTGTTAGTTTGACAATACTTAAGATAAGATTCTATTTTTTCATTTAAAATTTGTTCACTGTAAACAAAATGTTGAGCAGTATAATAGCAAGCAAGAATTCCGGCAACATCAAAATCAATTTTATTTAATTTTTTCACCACCGGAATAGTTGGCATTTCATTTAATTTGCCGTGTAAGGAATTATATTTGTTATATCCTTGTTCCATGGCTTCATAGGCCGCAATTGCCGAGTAGGCATAAATCCTGGACGCAGCAGGTGCTGAAAACACATCGTGAACAATTACATCAGTAACATCATTAAAAGCATCATGTATAGTAGTTTGGGCATTGAGCTTTATTGTAAGCAACAGTAATATAGCTAGTAAATATTTCAAGCTACAATAATAATCATATTACAATTAAAATGAATAATAATTAAGTGCCGAATTACATATTGTTTGTATTATTCTACCAGGCCAATTGTTGCTAAGGTAAAGGGTGTACCAATCATTCTAACGTTGGCAGGAATTTTTCCTATTGTTCCGGAAATTATAACTTTTATTCCTTCTTTTTTAAACGCCTCAGGCAATAAAACCGGTAAATATCGGGTAATGCCATTGTTGCCGTTATCTACTTCAATAATATAGGTATCTGCAATTAATTTAATTACGCCTTTTGTTTCAGGTAAATAACCCACTGAGTCGAATGGAAATAAATCTTTTACGGCATCTTGTAATAAGTTTTCATCAAAAGGTGTAGTAGATTCAGCTGTTATTTCTTTTATTTTAATTGGAGTCCCCATCATGCGCACATTGGGGTCGTGTTTAAGTATAGTAGCACTAAATGTAATTTCAGTATTCGCAATTTTAAAATCATCAGGTAAAAAATCGGGGATGTACCTTTTAGTTTCGTTATTAGCTGTTTGCTCAATAAGATAAACATCGCCAATCAAAATTATTTTTGCCTTACAATTTACCAAAGATCCTATCGAGTCTGAATTCGATTTTGAAACAACCGTTGTTTCCTCGCTAATTGCCTCGCCGGCGCCCGGATTGGGTTTTGTGCGATAAAGTATTCTAATCATACTTAATTTAAGTGGTGTTCCGGCAAGTTTTACATTCATAGGAATTCGACCTAACGCACCCTCAAACACGATGTCTTGATTATTTACGCAATATTTTTCCGGCAGATTTACAGGTAGGTAATATTCAGTGAAACCCCCTTTGTCAACTTTAATTACCCAGGTATCGTTTTTAATTACAACGGTGCCAATTTCCATGCTTTTAACGCCAATGGAGTCGAAATCTATTGTTTGTGCTGAAACGCCAAAAACGCAAACCAATGCTAAGAAAAGTGTAATTAAATTTTTCATAAGATAGATTGTGGCTAAAATTATACCAAATTGCGCAATTCTTGACATTTGCAACCCATTTATCAAACGGCTATCTTTATTATAGCCGGTTAATAAATCAATAATTAAACGTCTTAATCGCTTTTGATTTTAAAGCAGTAAATCCAACAATCAACAGTGTAACTGTTCCTCCAAAAACAACAGAAGGCACGGTGCCCATAAGTCTTGCTGCCGTGCCGCTTTCAAAGGCTCCCAGTTCGTTGCTGCTCCCAATAAACATGGTGTTTACTGCAGCAACCCGACCGCGCATTTCATCAGGAGTAAGTAATTGAATGATATTACTTCTTATAACTACACTAACACTATCAAAAGCACCATTTAAAAAAAGTAATACCATCGATAAATAAAAATTAGTAGAAAGCCCGAATAAAATGATGGTAACACCGAATCCGGCAACCGCCCAAAGGAGCGTATAGCCTATGCGACCTGGTATTTTTTTCCAAGAAATATAACTTATGGTTATCACGGCACCTAATGATGGCATGGCACGCAAAATACCTAATCCTTGTGGGCCGCATTCTAAAATATCTTCAGCAAAAACAGGTAACAATGCAACGGCACCACCGAATAAAACTGAAAACATATCTAGGCTGAGTGCGGTAAGAATTACTTTGTTTTGAAATACAAAACGAATGCCTTGTTTTAATCTTTCAATTACCGGTTCGGTGTTGTTTAACTGCACCGGCGGTTTAGAAGCAACTCTTGTAAATAAAATAATGCCTGTTACAATGCAAAATAAAACGATAATCATTGAGATGGTCATACCCAGTCCTGCGTAAATAAATCCGCCTAACGCGGGACCAATAATTGCGCTCATTTGCCAAACCGTTGAATTCATAGTGGAGGCTTTTATGAGTTGTTCGTTTTGGGATGATTTGTCTTCAGTTTTTTGTTCGGCAATATCTTCAATTGCATCTAAAGCCGTATCGGGAAGGGGGTTTTTTTGAATTGTAGCATCGTTTGTTAGTACAATTTGTGGAATAATGGAAGTTGCAGTGGGGCCGTAAAAACCTCGCGCCAAGCCGGTGGTAAAAATAAAGGCATACATTAGCATAACTGTTACACTGTCGCTATTAATACTGCGCATATATTCGGTGGTGAAAATGGTAAGCCCGAGCGAAGAAATGAACATTCCGACTAATGAGGCCAAAAGCAAATTCCGCTTGTTGCTGATATCGGCTAAGTGACCGGCATAAAGTGCAATGCTAATTGCCGGAATAGCTTCTGCAAGGCCTATTAAACCTAATGAAAACGGGTCTTTTGTTATGGAATAAATTTCCCAACCTGCTACAACATACTGAATAAGAAACGCAAACGTAATAAACACACGCATGCTTAAGAAGTAGCGGAACTCGAGGTTGCGAATAGGAGTTTGGTAGTTCACAAATAAATATAACACAAAAGTAACGTGCTATTGTCGAACACTGTAATTTTGTTACTGTTTTTATTGGGAAGGCAAATTTACCAAACTACACATGCCATGGAAATAAATCAACAAAAACTGAAAGCTATTCAGCGCTTCGCTTTAATGATGTTATTTATGTTATTAATTCTTGGGTCCGGATTTATTTGGGGTGAATTTGTGAATGCTAGTAAACTTAATCAAAGCGAATCGGAAGCTAATTTGAATTGTGGTGTATATTATATTATTAGTTATAAAACAGGAGAAACAATTGAAGGCAGAACCGTTTTTCAATCTAAATGCCAAAGATGTCATTTAATTGAAAGAAAAATGACAGGCCCCGCATTAATGAATGTTAAGGATAGATGGTCCGATACGACAAATTTATATAGTTGGATAAAAAATTCACAAGCATTTTTGGCAACCGGAGATAGATATGCAAACGAATTGTATAAAGAATATAATTCTTTAATGCCCGCTTTTCCCGAATTAAGTGATTCAACAATTTCAGCGTTGCTATATTATATTGATCCCGAATAATTATTTTAATTTCTCGTTGTCGAGATGTCTTGTTTTGTCACGGTTGTTTTTTTTATCGAGATTTAGCTGTAGTGCATCTGTTAAGTTTATTCCGGTTTGATTAGCAATGCAAATTAATACAAAAAGAACATCTGCCAATTCATCAGATAATTGTTTATCCTTATCACTTTCTTTAAAAGATTGTTCGCCATATTTTCTGGCAATAATTCTGGCCACTTCCCCGACTTCCTCGGTAAGCATAGCCATATTGGTGAGTTCGTTAAAATAACGCACGCCGGTAGTTGTTATCCAGCGATCAACTGTGTCTTGAGCTTCCTGAATTGTCATACTGCAAATGTATTAATAATGCAGTTGAACATGACATAAACAATTAATTATTTATTTCCAATTATCAGAACTTTTGTAACAACAGTTTGTGAGCCGTCTTCATTTGAACTATATACCATATAAACACCTGTTTTTGCCCTGTTACCATCGTAGCCATTTCCGTCCCAAACAGCTTGGCCACCTAGTGCAGTGGTTTTATAAATTATCCTTCCTGCCATGTCGGTTATGCGTACTTCGGCATTTTCGGTTAATCCGTTTATGGCTATCGTTCCGATATAATCTTCGCGAACGGGGTTAGGAAAAACATTAACAGTGCTTATTTCTTCAACACCTTCGGTTGCGGTGTATCGGAATGAAATTATGCCCTTATCGGTACCAAAATAAACATCTCCGGTAACGGGGTCAATTTCAATATTAATAACGGCATTAGAAATTAAAGGTGAATTATCGGTATTAAAATAAATTAATTGTTCGGTACCGTCTTCGCTAATTAAAAATGCACCGCTGTTTGTTCCAACCCATTTTCTATTTGCGCCGTCAACGGCAATTGTATTAACGATATCGTTACGCAACAATTGTTCGTAGTATCCTCCAAGATTAACCAATGGTTGTGTTGCATCGCCGGCTGTTGTTCCGGAAAACACTTCCGACGGATTGTAAAATATGGTAATACCTTCGCTTGTACCAACCCAAACTTCATTTTGTTTATCAACGGCAATGCAATTAATATAACTGGTGTGTAAATTTCCGTTGCCTGCTCCTGCAGCAAGTACTTTAATTAAATCGTCGCTTTCATCATCAATGGTTCCATTATCGTTGAATACTAAAATGCCATTTCCGCGAACTAATTGGAACCATTTTGTTTGCAGTTGGTCAATTGCAATTTGTGCAACTTGATTTTCAATATCTGCAGGCATACCGGGGTTAAAACTTTTCCAAGTTCCATCCGATTTTTTAACGGCTACACAATTTGTTGCACCGAAATTTGATATCCATAAATTATTATTAACATCTAAAGCAAGACCTCCAACTCTATAAGAATTAATATCTGCAGGTACTACATTTAAATATCCTTGTTTAAATAATTGAATGGTGTTTGTATTTCTGTTCATTTCTAATAATCCTCCGCCAAATGAGCCAAACCATGCGGTGTTGCTTATTGGATCAACTTCAACAGTTATAATATCGAAAGTAGAATCTAATATTGGAAAAGCATATTTTGATATATTATTCCATGAAAAATAATCATAAATAAAAATGCCGTCTTGATTGTAATTATAACTCCATGCTGCGGTAATTTCACCGGGTGCAACATAAAGCGTATTGCCAATACTTTTCATGTCGAATACTTTATCAGAAGCGGGGCCATTTGGAATAAAGAAATTGAAATTGCCATCATATTTAACAATTCCGGTATAGGCATCAGCTATCCATAATGTTCCTGCTGCATCGGCATCACTTTGGGTAATATATGAAAAGTGTGTATCTGAAACTAATTCAGTTACATTGCCATCTAAATCAATTTTTACGACACGACAAGAATCGGCCGGAATTGCAGCGCCCAATACCTGTGTAATCAGCAAATAATTATTTGTTGTGCGCACTTCTTTTGTTGTCCATACAGGTTCAAAAAAATACGCTTCCCAGCTTGTGCCATTAAATTGATATAATGTTTCTGCAATTTGTGTGTAAAGTATATTATTAAATACGCAAATAAAATTGGCATCTCCTTCGGGTAAGCCATTTAATCCACTAATTAATTCCCATTTGCCAAAGTCCTGTAAATTTGGTTCAGACAGTTCACCACGATAAATACCATTAACAGTTGCGGCATAAAAAGCATTGTCAAACACGGTAGTTTGGTTCACTTTCATGGTTGCTTCATTGGTGTCGGTAAAAAAACACGTAGCGGGGCTCTCGCGTTTCTCGGTATCGAATAAAACTACACCAAAACCGCAACTTAGAATTACGGTATCGCCTACAAATGTGGCATTGTAAATGTTTTTATCGCCATTAATATTGCTTGTTTTGATAAAGGGATAATTAAAAATTTCATTTCCAAACAAAAAATCTAAATTGCTATTAGTATAAGCTATAACTAAAGTTTGGTTTACCTCATTATAATTAATATTGCGAATACCGATATCAGAAAACCCCGCAGCCGTGCTGAGCTTGTCGTATGAGTTGTCGTCCTTATTAAAGGCAAAAACGGAATTTGCATTTGCTGCATAAACTTTGTTTCCTGCATCGGCAACTAAAGCAACGCCCCCATAAGGCAGGTGTGATGTCCATTGTCCGATTGCCACATTTTGGCTGTGCGCGGTTAAAACAGACAGTAAACAGGTAAAAATTGAAAAAAATTGCTTCATCATGGCGGGACAAATTTCCGAAATAGAACGGTATAACGCATCAAAGCGGCAAATATTTCATTAAAAACAGTCATTATTCGGTCAATTAAGGTCTTTAATTGCTTATCTTTGCCGTCCTTTTTGACTATGATTTGGAGGGCACTTGGTAGGATAATTTTACGCAATCGCTGGGCATTTTTGGCCGGATGGTTGGTAATTACGGCTTTCATGACCTACCAGACCACAAAGGTGAAGCTCAGTTATGAGTTTTATAAGACAGTTCCGGAGAACAATAAAGCCTATAAAGATTACGAAGATTTTAAGGGGATTTTTGGCGAAGAGGGCAATGTTTTGTTTCTCGGCGTACAAACTGACCAATTTTTCGAGTTAGATTTTTTCAATGATTGGTGTGAAATGGAGGAGTCTATCCGCAATACACCTGATATTGAAAGCACCTTATCTGTTCCAACTACCTACAACCTGGTTAAAAACACTGCTGAAAAGCGTTTTGATATTCAATCGCTGGTGGTGGACCATCCTAAGACACAGGCTGAACTTGATTCGATAAAGCACGACTTTTTAAGGCTACCATTTTACAACAACCGCATTTATAGTCTCGATTCTAATACTTTCGTGATGTTGATTGCAATCGACCGAGAAGTATTGAATTCTGCCAGAAGGATTTCAATGATTAACGAAATCAAGGCAAAAACAGAAGCTTTTGGTGCAGAATATAATACAGATATCAAATATTCGGGGCTGCCATATATAAGATATTATCAGCTTTCAACCATTACCCGTGAGGTAAAATTGTTTCTTATTTTAGCGGTACTCATCACCATTATTGTTTTATATATTTTGTTTAGAAGCTGGGATGCCGTTGTGTTTCCATTGTTAATTATTGGATCCGGAGTGGTTATTTCAACCGGTTTTATGGCAATGTTGGGATACGAATTCACCGTTTTAACCAGCTTGGTTCCGAGCTTGCTCATTGTTATGGGTATTCCTAATTGTGTGTATTTACTCAATAAGTATCATCAGGAAGTTCGCCGAAACGGGAATAAAATTAAATCACTAAGCCTTACTATCGAGAAACTTGGTTTTGCCACATTCATTACAAACATGACCAAAGCGGTTGGTTTTGTGGTTTTCTGTTTTACCAATGTGCGCATTTTGGAGGAGTTTGGTTTAATTGCAACAATCGGTGTTTTAGCAACTTTTATTATTTCATTGGTTGGTATTCCTGTGGTTTATAGTTTTTTACCACCTCCTAAAGCTAAACAAACAGATTATTTAGAGAGCAAGCAGCTCAAGTTTATTCTAACTAAATTAGAATCTTGGACGAGCAATCACAGAAAGCAAATATTTATTTCAGCAATAATTATTATAATCGTTTCCGGTTTTGGTGCTGCCAGATTAGAATCAAAAGGTTACATTCTGGATGAGGTGAAACAAACCACCGAAGTTTACCAGGACATGAAATTTTTTGAGCGCGTATTTCATGGTGTAATGCCTTTTGAAGTAATGGTTACCAAGAAACAAGTGGTAACGTTTGTGCAAGATACAATTGTAAACGAATCGCTTGAAATTATTGAAGCAGATACTATTATACATTATGACACTTTAGTAGTAAAACGACCGGATACTTCAGGCACTAATGTGATGGGAATGGCTACCATAAAAAAAATCGGCCAACTGCAAGATACGTTAGCCACTTATCCTCAATTATCCACTTCACTTTCGGTATTGGATGGATTAAAATTTGCACGACAAGCATATTACAATGGTAGCCCGCGCTACTATGCGTTACCCGATTTTAATACCTTAACCAGCAACGACCTTAAAGTAATTGATTACCTTGAAAACTCAGGCCAGAAAGGGGTTTTGGAGAATAGGTTTGTTGATTCAAAAGGGGAAATTGCGCGCATTAGCGTTCAGGTTGCCGACATTGGAAGCGATAGTATGCCGAAATTAATAGCGGATTTGCAGCCAAAAATTGATGCTATATTCGACAAAGAAAATTATGATGTTAAAATAACAGGAACAAGTATTGTTGCATTGTCGGGATATCAATATTTAATTGATGGTTTATTTGAAAGTTTATTAATTGCATTAATTGTTATTTCATTGATATTATTATATCAATTCCGCAGCTTACGCATGCTTGCCATTTCGTTTTTACCAAATTTAATTCCGCTGTTTATTACAGGTGCCATAATGGGCTTTATGAATATTGCTATTAAGCCGTCAACGGTTTTAATTTTTAGTATTGCTTATGGTATGTGTGTCGACTTTACCTGCTATTTTATTGCTAAATATAAACACGATTTAATTCGCAACAGTTTTAATATTCCAAAAACAGTAATGAGCAGTTTACAAGAAGCAGGTGTGAGTATGATTTACACCTCATTGATTTTGTTCTGTGGGTTTTTCATTTTTGTATTCAGTAAGTTTGGTGGTACGGTGAACATGGGATTGTTAACTTCAATCACCTTGTTAGTTGCCTTGTTTAACAACTTGTTATTATTGCCGGCGCTTATTTTGTTATTTGAAAAAGGGTTGAACAAATCAAATAGCAAGCTGAAGGCTCGTGCCAATGTAAAGGCTCAACGACCATTTACCGACTTAATTAACAACAACGAAAAGGACAGTAAGTAATTCTTGCTGCATTATGGTTAAATATGGCGGTTTATCGCCATCTTCCCTCATTTTATCGAATACCGTGCTTAAAACCGACTTAAGCATCCTTCCTTTGCCCCGAATCTATTAAATTTGCACGCTTAATCATCAGGCATTAATAGTTGATGATTATTTATATATGTCTAACAATAAATATCCTGAATTTAAACAACTCAATCTGCCCGTATTCGAGAAGGAAATACTGCAGTATTGGAAAGATAATGATGTATTCCGCAAAAGTGTTGCAGAACGCAGCACAGAGCGGCCATTTGTATTTTACGAAGGCCCTCCAAGTGCCAACGGTACTCCCGGCATTCACCACGTATTGTCGCGTGCATTAAAAGACTTGTTTTGCAGATATAAAACCATGCAAGGGTTTCGTGTTGAACGTAAAAGCGGTTGGGATACGCATGGTTTGCCGGTGGAGCTTAGCGTTGAAAAACTATTAGGCATTACAAAGGAGGACATTGGCAAAAAAATCAGCGTTGAAGAATATAATGAGCGTTGCAAGAGTCAGGTAATGCAATTTAAAAATCAATGGGAGGAGCTAACCGACATTATGGGCTATTGGGTGGATATGGAAAAACCGTATATCACTTATGATAAAAATTATATTGAATCGCTTTGGTATATTTTGAAGCAGCTATATGATAAAAATTTGCTGTATAAAGGATATACCATTCAGCCATATTCACCGGCGGCAGGTACCGGTTTAAGTTCACATGAATTAAATCAGCCCGGAACATACAAATCATTAAAAGATACCACCATTGTTGCACAATTTAAAGTGATTAAAGATGATCACGTTGTGCATCCAAAATTATTTGCAGGTCACGACGACGTGTTTTTTCTTGCATGGACAACCACACCTTGGACTCTGCCAAGTAACTGCGCGTTAGCTGTAGGAAAAGAAATTACCTATCAGCAAATTGAAACGTTTAATCAATACACCGGTAAACACATTTCGGTGATATTGGCACAAGATAGAGTTGCGGCTTATTTTAAGGAAGAAAATAAAACGCATTTACTTGATGCCGAAAATAAATTGAGTTGGAAAATTGTTTCGGAGTTTAAAGGTAAAGATTTAACAGGTATTAAATACGAACAATTATTACCTTACCGGCAACCTGAAACCGGCGATGCATTTAAAGTAATAATTGGTGATTTTGTTACAACAGAAGATGGAACAGGTATTGTTCACATTGCACCAAGTTTTGGAGCAGATGACTTTCGGGTAGCTAAACAAAATAATATTGGTACATTAACATTAGTTGATAGGGAAGGAAAATTTGTTGATGGCGTTGGTCCATTTAGTGGCATGTTTGTTAAAAATTACAAGGATGATGAAAAGTGGGAAAACCCCGACGTATTAATTGCCATTCAATTAAAGGAACAGAATCGCGCATTTAAAGTTGAAAAATACGAACACAATTATCCGCATTGCTGGAGAACAGATAAACCGATTATTTATTATCCTTTAGACAGTTGGTTTATTAAAACAACGGCTGCAAAAGAACGTTTAATTGCACTAAATAAAACCATTAACTGGAAGCCACAAAGCACCGGAGAAGGGCGTTTCGGCCAGTGGTTAGAAAACTTAGTTGACTGGAATTTATCGCGTTCCCGCTATTGGGGTACGCCATTGCCAATTTGGAGAACAGCAGATGGAACAGAAGAAATTTGTATTGGTTCGTTTGAGCAATTGCAGGAAGAGATAGTTAAAGCAAAAGATTTAAATCTGCATTTGCCGGCCGATTATGATGCACGTGTTGCTTTAGATCCGCATCGCCCATATGTAGATGCAATTGTTTTGCGCAGCGCTTCGGGAAAACCGATGCAACGCGAGGCCGATTTAATTGATGTTTGGTTTGATTCAGGAGCAATGCCATTTGCACAATTGCATTTCCCATTCGAAAATAAGGAACAATTTAAAAACAACTTCCCTGCAGATTTAATTGCAGAAGGTGTTGATCAAACAAGAGGTTGGTTTTTTACTTTACATGTTATAGCAACATTAATGAATGATAGCGTTGCTTATAAAAATGTAATTAGCAATGGATTGGTTTTAGATAAAAATGGAAATAAAATGTCGAAGCGTTTAGGCAACGGCGTTGATCCATTTAAAACAATTTATGCCTATGGAGCAGACGCCACTCGTTGGTATATGCTAACGAATGCACAGCCATGGGATAATTTAAAATTCGACAACGAAGGCATCATTGAAGTGCAGCGAAAATTTTTCGGTACACTTTACAATACCTATTCATTTTTTGCATTGTATGCGAATATCGACGACTTTGATTTTTCGCAGCAGGAAATACCAATGGAGCAGCGTTCAGAATTGGACCGTTGGGTAATTTCTTTATTAAACTCGCTCATTAAAGAATGTGAAACTAGTTTCAATGATTATGAGCCCACTCGAGCCGGTCGCGCAATTCAAGATTTTGTAAATGATCATTTAAGTAACTGGTATGTTCGTTTAAGTCGCCGACGTTTTTGGAAAAGTGACGACAGTAACGACAAGTCTGCTGCTTATCAAACATTGTATACTTGCTTGCAAACCATTGCACAATTAATGGCACCAATTGCACCATTTATGGGCGAGTGGTTATATCGTAATTTAAATCAGGTTACCGGAAAAATTGCTGCAGATTCGGTTCATTTGTCATTATTTCCAAATTATAATAATGCATTAATTGACCATGAATTAGAAGAAAGCATGCAATTGGCTCAAGAAATTTCATCTACAGTATTATCGCTAAGAAAGAAAGAGAATATAAAAGTGCGTCAACCGCTTTCTAAAATAATGATTCCTGTGTTAAACCAATCAATCGTGAAACAAATTGAGCATGTTAGCGATTTGATTCGTTCTGAGGTTAATATCAAAGCAATTGAGTTTATTTCGGAAGACAGTGGGGTAATCACCAAGAAAATTAAACCAAACTTTAAGGCATTAGGACCTAAGTTGGGTGCCGATATGAAGACAATTGCTTCAAAAATTACTGCATTTACCCAACAAGAAATTGCAGAATTGGAGCAAAAAGGTAGTTTTACCATTACAGAATCCAATAAAAATTTCGAGATTGCGTTAGAGGATGTTGAAATTGGAAGTGAAGATATTCCCGGCTGGTTAGTGGCCAATGCGGGTCATGTTACAGTAGCGTTAGATGTAACAATAACCCCTGAATTGCAGGCCGAAGGTCATGCCAGAGAGTTTGTTAGTCAGCTCCAGCGTATGCGCAAAGACATGCTTTTAGAAATTACCGATCGCATTTCAGTTGTGTATGTAACAAATTCTGAGGAACTTTCGGCAGCCTTGGTGAATTATAAACATTATATTTGCGCCGAAATTTTGGCAGATTCAATCACCCAAGATAATACCCTTAAAGCAACCGAAGAAATTTCAATTAACGACCTTCAAATAAAGGTTCTAATTCAAAAAAATTAGCATCATGGCAAAAAAACCAGCTAAAAAGGTGGTAAAAGCAGCAAAGCCAAAGGCAAAAGTTGCACCCCAAAAGAAAGCAGTAGCAAAGGCACCGGCCAAAAAGGCAGCAAAAAAAGTGGTAGCTAAAGCATCGCCCAAAGCGCCTAAGAAGGCTGTTGCAAAAAAGGCAACTCCTGTAAAACCTGCAAAAAAGGCTGCGGCAAAACCTGCTCCTAAGCCGGCAAAAAAAGTTGTAGTAAAAAAGGCGGCACCGGTAAAACCGGTAAAAAAAGCGGCAAAACCTGTTGCCAAAGCGGTACCTGTTAAAAAAGTTGCTAAAGCACCGGTTGTAAAAAAACCGGTTATAGAACCAATTGTTAAGAAAGCGGTGAACGCACCGGAAGTAAAAAACGTTACCAAAGCGGAAGTAAAAGAAAAAGTAGTGAAAAAGGCAGTAACAAAACCGGGGACTTCAAAACCGTCGAAAAGAATAATGGCTCCACTTCCAAAGTTGGAACCTAGAAGAATATTAAAACCACAGGCACCGAAACCTGTTATTCAAATAAATACGGATAAAAGAAGCCGTTACAATGATGACGAATTAGCGGAATTTAGGGAGCTGATTGTCGGTAAATTAGAAACATCGCGCAGCGAACTTAAATATTTGCAAGAACAAATAAGTAGGAGCAGCGAAATGGGCGACGATTCTGATGCCCGTTTTAAAGGGTTAGAGGATGGCACTTCAACTTCTGAACGCGAATATTTGAGCCAAATGGCATCACGTCAAATTCAATATATCGGACATCTTGAAAAAGCATTAATCCGTATTGAAAACAAAACGTATGGTATTTGTCGCGAAACCGGAAAATTAATTTCTAAAGAGCGTTTACGCGCAGTGCCACATGCTACGTTGAGTATTGAAGCTAAAACAGGCAAAGGGTAATAAGTGAAAAGATCCTACCTTGCAATTGCAATAATATTTTTTGTTTTACTGATAGATCAGGTAATAAAGTTTTGGATTAAAACCACCTATCCATTGGGAGGTGGTTTTGATATTTTAGGTTTGGAGTGGGCAAAAATTCATTTCGTTGAAAATGAAGGTATGGCATTTGGTATGGAACTCGGCGGTAATTACGGAAAATTAATACTTTCTGTTTTTAGGTTAATTGCCGTATTCTTTATTGGCTATTATTTATATACACTAATTAAAACAAAAACTTCCTGGGGATTAATTGCAAGCATAGCTTTAGTTTTTGCCGGCGCAATGGGCAATATTATTGATAGTGTTTTTTATGGTGTAATTTTTTCTGAATCTACATTTTCTCAAATTGCGCAATATATGCCGGCTGAAGGAGGATATACAACCATATTACATGGGCATGTTGTCGACATGTTTTATTTTCCAATGTCACAAGGGCGATATCCGGAATGGATGCCATTAATTGGAGGAAAATTTTATTTATTTTTTAGGCCTGTTTTTAATGTTGCAGATGCAGCAATAAGCATTGGTGTGATTTCAATTTTATTATTTCAGCGCAGCATATTTGTTCAGCCGGCTGATGAACAAAAAACAAATTCTTCAACTATTACAATTACAGACGACGATAATATTAACGAGCATAAATCGTAGGCCCAAATAAATTTATCGGCTACGATATACTTTTTCCTTGAGGTTAATTTTAAATAATCAGATGAATAATATCGAATCTTTACAGCAGTTTTACCAGCAGGAAATCGTACCGGGGTTAAGCACCCTCGAAGCCATGCGTAAAGCTCAATTGCGCAGGGTTCGGTTTATGTGGATTGCAACCGTAATTTCACTGTTTCTTGGTTTTATTACTATGATGCCGCCACTTATTCTTGTGTTTTTGTTGATATCATTATTATTATATTTTTATTTTTTTGGTGTAAAACGCAATCGCCCCGATTTTAAATCTGAATATAAAAAAGTGGTAATTGGTAAACTTACGCAGTTTATTACACCTGAATTAGTTTTTACACCAAACTTATTTATTCCGCAATCAAAATATAATTCCAGCAAAATATTTTTATCTAATCCCGACATTTATAAAGGAGAAGATCTGGTTGCCGGCAAAATTGATAAAACACAAGTAGAATTTTGTGAATTACATACACAAGACAGGCAAACAGATCACAAAGGGAGAACCACTTATGTCACCATTTTTAAAGGGTTGTTTTTTATAGCAGATTTCAACAAGCACTTTACAGGTCAAACCTATGTGCTCAGCGATTTCGGAGAAAGATTTCTTGGTGCCTTTGGAAAAATGATGCAAGGTTTAAGTATAGGAAGACCCGAAGTTGTAAGAATGGAAAACCCGATTTTTGAAAAACAATTTGTAGTTTACAGTTCTGATGAAACAGAGGCAAGATATATTTTATCAACGGCAATGATGGAAAGAATTCTTGCATTTAAAGAAAAAACAAAGGCAAATATTCAATTATCGTTTGCTGATAATAATATTTATATGGCAGTTCCGCTAAAAAAGAATTTCTTTGAACCTTCAATTAGACGTTCTGTAATGAATTTTGATGATGTTAAAGATTATTACGAGCAATTACTTTTTTGTGTGGCAATTGTAGATGAGTTGCAATTAAATACTCGAATTTGGTCGAAGCAATAAAATTAATTAACGGCACTTGTAGTTTAAATTATTGTTGCTTAAGGTGGTAAACGTGAAAAGTAATTCTCCAACTGTTGTTCTCCAATCCCGTACTCAATTCTATTTCAACTACCATGTCGGCAAACTGTGCTTCTTCAAAGCCGGGGTTTGTATTTAAAGTAAGCCAGCTGGTTGTAAAACTGCTATAAACCGGTCCCGTAAAATTGTAGGTGTCAGAAATGGTATTGCAACACGTTAATTTAATTGAGTTGAAAGCGTTGACTAATTCATCATATTTTTTTCTTGCTTCAAGCGAGTCGGTCCCAACAAATAGCATTGAATAATATACGGCTTTGCGCTCAGCTGTGGCGGTATAAATACGAGCATAACCTGCATTTTTTGCCATTATAGTGCTATGCCAGCCACTTGAGCGATTAATAAGTTCAGGCCTGGCAATTCCTTTATAGTTGTCGAAATTATTAGGAAAATCCATTACTATTTTGGCTGCCATTTGCGTAAACGAGAGCTCAGGTGCAGTCTTTCGCGTATTTTGCTCGGCTAAGGAGTCTGCTTCAAGGTACGATTGCCAAAATTTTTCATCGGCATTTAGGTTATTAGTTTTACCCAGGGCTGTTGAATCAGCACCTTTATAAATATTATCTTCAAAAACACCAGAAATTACCTCTCCGGTAGCTGTGTAAAAGGAGCCTGTGCCGTGCAGACCATTAAATTTAAATCCTCCCACATAAAAAGCCCCGGTCGCCCAGTCGTATCTGCCATAACCATCTCGGGCACCCGCTACCCAATTTCCGGTGTAATAATCACCATTTTCTAACCTAAAAACGCCATATCCATCATTGCAATCGCCAACTATGCATTGACCAAACATCGAGTAGGTAGTCAAACTAAATATGCTAATTAATATTATGTTCTTCATTATTGATACAGCCTTATAACGACAATTTATTTATGGTTATGTTTCTTATTAGGTCTATCTTTTTCACTTTTTGAAGTAAAATTGCCTGAAAGTATACTGATATTGCCATTTACCTCAAGCATGCTTAAATCTACATCAGCAATACTTTTAACGCCGTGTTCCCTTACAGCAGTAACCAGTTCATCAGTTGAAATCCGCGCCCTACGCAGATTTAAGTCATTTACTTTGCCTTTGTAAATTAAAACAACCGGATTTCCTTCTAAAAACTTTTTGGCGTTTGAAGAATAGGTTTCCAGCATTTTTAACAAAAAATTGATTCCAAACAAAACCATAGCAGCAACTATCCCGCCAAGAAGTGTTGTGTCGGGCCCCAGCATAGCATTTTGAACAGCATTGCTTATTAGTAATATCAATACGAAGTCTACAACACTCAATTGAGCAATTTCGCGCTTACCCATTAAGCGAAGTCCAAATAGTACAATAATATATATTACGCCAACCCGCAGCACAATCTCAAGTAAATTATTCACGTCGATGTTCATGGTTAAACCTTTTGAAGCGAAAGGTATAAATAAAATCTGTTGTTGCCTGAACAAGCAAATGGGCAATAGCGGTAATTACCCGTTACATGTGAGCAGATTATCTATTTAGGGTAACCCCAATTAAATCAATAGCAACGCCTGTAATAAAGGCTAAAAGTGGCATTCGTAACCCTGAATAAGAAAATCAGCACAGATGGATATATCCTAAGTGTTTTGAGCAGATTTTCTATTCAGGGTAACCCCAATTAAATCAATAGTTAAGCCTATAGTAGAGACTAAAAGTGGCATTCGTGACCCTGAATAAGAAAATCAGCAGAAGAAGATATATCCCAAGAATTTTGAGCAGATTTTCTATTCAGGGTAACCCCAATTAAATCAATGGTGCAGTCGTGGACTCCTTTCTATTGATTAAATTGGGGTAAACCCATAACTTTATCTTAAATTTACCCGTTCAACCTATTCAAATATTATGCTGAGGAATATCACTATTTGTTTTGTGTTTGCATTGCTGGCTTTTTCTGCCGGCGCACAGGAATCACTTTTGTGGAAAGTTGTTAGTCCGGACGGCAAATTCACATCATTTGTTTTGGCATCAACCGAGCTGCCGGGGATAGAAAATTATGATATTGCAACAGGAGCATCGCAAGTCATGAATAATGTGAATACTGTTGCATTTTTTAATGTTCCGGATCCAACAGAAATTCAAAACATTCCGGTATTTATGAAAAATTCCGGCGATAATACATTAAAAGGTTATTACAAAAGAGAAGATAGAATTCGTTTTGAATTAATGGTAACTGAAAAGTTAAACGCAAGTGTAGAAAATTATTACACATTTAAACCGTTATATCTTTTGCAATTATTAAAAGAAAAAGATCACGGCGCGGGTGTCGATTTTCAGCAAACTATTTTACAAGACATTGCTTTGCAACAAACTAAACCAACGTTGAGCATGTTAACTATTCGTCAAATTGCCGGCGTAATGGATGAAATGGATTTTAATACGCAAGCAACTGTTTTAAGTAGTTATATAAATGGAATTCAAACATATATAGATGCAGATGCGGAAAAATTTAATGCATATGTGCAACAATCAACTTCCGAATATGCCAAAGTAGTTAATTCGGCGGAGCAGTCCGCATACATTTATATTATGATTAATAACGTGAATGAATTGTTGTTAAAAAAAGTAGATGCACTTAGCACACAGCAATCTGTTTTATATATTTTAGATGCAGATTTGGTTGCAGGTGAAGCAGGCTTATTGAAAAAATTAAAAAACAAAGGCTATGCAGTGTCTCCCGAACCATTTAACTTAAAATTATATAGTGGTGATAATAAACCAACAATTGGTAATAATAATAGTAACACTGCAAATATTTCTAACACCATACCGGATGATTTTCCTGAACTTTATGTAATGCCAACCATGAGTGGCTATTTAGATCCGGAGAGTATTAAGGTTGTAAATATAAAAGCAACAGGCGGTATTGAAACTAATTATAAAGCATACGAAGATTCGTTTGGTGATTTTTTTGATATGGCAGCTGCAGATACTTTATTTTTAGAAGGCTGGTATGATTTAAAAGGAACAGATGCCAATTTTAAAGTTAAAGTCCCATTAAAAAGTGAGTGGATTAAAACAGAAACACCTTGGAGTGATGGCGGTGTAATTAAAACATTTAATTATTCGAATAATCACGCAAAATCAGATTTATTTTATTCGGTTGGCTATACTGTTTATCCGCCTACCTTTTCACAAAAAAACAAAAACGATTTTTTCGAGCAGTTTATAAAAAGTACGCAAGATCAAATAAGCGGAAAAATTATTGCACAGCGTATCATTTCCAACCCAAGCTTTACAGGGCGAGAGTTTACAGCCGTTGTGGGGGATTCGTTTTTTGTGCGTTCACAGTTCCTGTTACAAGATAATGTGTTGTATCAATTGTTAGCAGGCGGACCGGGAAACAACCCGTTTGAAGTTTATGCAGAAGCGTTTTTAAATTCGTTTTCTACTGCATCAAATGTTTTGGTTAACTGGCATTTTTTCGAGCAACCATCATTCAATTGTTATTTGCCTACTCCGCCATCAAAACAAAATAAAACTTATACATTGCCTTCCGGCCCTTTAACTGTTCAAACATTTACTGCAAGTGATTATAAAGAGTTAATTGATTATTCGTTAATAGTTAGCACTTATCCTCCGGGGCATAAATTTGGTAATAAGAATGCATTTTTTGAGGACTTAATTGCAAGTGCCGAAAAGCAATATATAGGAAAAGCTTATAAAATTGAGAAAGTAGAAAACAATAAGGTTGAAGGCCGATATATTGAAATGCTTTTGATGAATAAAAAAACATATCGCATTTATATTTATTTTGACGGCAATAGTGTTTATCAATTTGTAGCCGGCGGCGATGCACAGGTATTGGTATCGAATAACGTAAATCGATTTATTCAATCTATACATTTCTTAAACGCAGAAGAAGATTAAATAATTTATAATTTAACGAAGCCTGTGCCATCAAAAATAGGCACAACATCAAACTGCGGATTACTCATGCAGAATTTAATGTCGTTTTCAATTCCTAAACGTTGTAATCTTTTAAAGTGAGTAGCTTGCTTTACAGTGCGCAACATATTTTCGCGAACGTAGCGATATAATAATTTGGCACTTAGCGTTGAGTCGTCAATTATTCTAAATTCATCCGACAATTCCCGAACAATTGCACCTGCAAAAAGTGCATCATCCATTACGTAGTGATCTTTCCATCCTGCACAAAATAAAATTGTATTTCTATTTTCTTTTCTAATCCAATCAAAAATTGCATCTTGATTAACAAAGCTGCCGGCAACAATATTTCTGGCGCTTTTACTCATTAAAACGCATCGAGTGCCGTTGGTTGTGGTATGAATTATTTCTTTACCCCTAACTTCTTCACTCATAAATTCATATGGCGAATTACCAAAATGAAAATGAGGTATTTTAATTCCGTCGCGTTCGCCGGCAACCAAATAACCTTTTTCGAGCCATGTATTTGCTTCTTCAATAGTTTCTACAGGAATCATTTTCTTTACACCATGGTGCAAAGCGGAGGCAATTGTTGATGTAGCACGAATGATATCTATCACTACAACATTTTTATCTTTGGCATCATGTTGATTCCAAAGTGCGGGTGTGAGGCAAACCTCTAAAATTGGTCTTTTATCGTCTTGTGTGTTGGTCATAATGAAAGCTTTAACATTGTAGGTAAGGTTCAGTTATTTGTTCCAGAACGGTATCTTAACCACTTTGGCTTTCACGGGTTTTTGGCGAATATCTATAAAAATTTCGGAATCAACAGCAGCATTTGCATTTGTTATGTAGCCAAGGCCAATTGCTTTGTTTAAACTTGGGCTTTGTGTACCCGAGGTCACTTTTCCGATAACGGCCCCCGATGCATCTAAAATTGGATAATCGTGACGCGGAATACCACGGTCAATCATTTCAAATCCAACCAATTTGCGCGTTAATCCGGCTTCTTTACCGGCAACTATTTTGTCTTTTCCTATAAACTCATTGTTCGTAGCTTTAAGTTTGGTAATCCAACCTAAGCCGGCCTCAAGTGGAGATGTAGTATCATCTATATCATTTCCATATAAACAAAAGCCCATTTCTAAACGCAAAGTATCGCGTGCGGCAAGTCCAATTGGTTTTATACCATACGCTGCTCCTGCTTCAAATACTTTATGCCAAATAGTAAGTGCGTGTTCTTTTGGGAAATATATTTCAAATCCACCGGCACCGGTATATCCTGTTGCTGAAATAATAACATTGCCAACGCCCGCAAATGTATGTTTTGCAAAAGTATAGTAGGCAATTGCGCTCAAATCAATATCTGTAAGATTTTGGAGGGCCTCCATCGCTTTAGGTCCTTGAACGGCCAACAGGCAAGTGTTGTCGGAAATATTGTGCATTTCTACATTTTCAGTATTATGTTTAACAATATGATTCCAATCTTTATCAATATTTCCGGCATTTACCACCAACATATAATTGCCATCCTCGAGGTGATAAACCAATAAATCGTCAACAATTCCGCCATTTTCATTTGGCATACAACTGTATTGAGCCTTTCCGGAAGTTAGAGCATAAACATCATTAGTTGTTACTTTTTGAATTAAAGCAGCGGCATTAGGGCCTTTCAGAATAAACTCGCCCATGTGGCTAACATCAAATACGCCAACACCATTTCTTACATTATGGTGTTCCTCAACTTGACCCGAGTAAACTATAGGCATTTCATAACCGGCAAATTCGGCCATTTTGGCTCCTAAATCCTTATGTAATTGTGTTAACGCTGTTTGTTTCATATGCTGTCTTTTAAATTATTTGCCCAAATTGGTATTAAGCAGGCGCAAAGATAAGGCTTTCAACCAATTGGGGGCGGCTTTTTAGGTTTTTCATAAACAGCAAACTCGATACAATTTTTGAAGTGGTTTACCTAGTGTCTATTTTTACCGATTACCTTTGCAACATGAAATTGAAGAATCCTATTTCGTTAAAAGATTGCGCAGCATTTGTTGGTGGAACATTTGCAGGTGATGGCGAAGCTCAGATTACAGGAATTAATGAAATTCATAAAGTGACTGCAGGCGATATTACTTTTGTAGATTTTCATAAATATTACGACAAAGCGTTGAAATCTGCAGCAACATTCGTAATTATTAATAAAGAAGTATCCTGCCCCGAAGGCAAAGGTTTAATATTTAGTGATGATCCATTTCGCGATTATGTGAAACTAGTAAAACACTTTGCACCATTTACACCTTCATTAAAAAACATTGCTGATAGTGCAGTAGTTGGCGAAGGAACAGTAATTTTTCCGGGTGTGTATTTAGGTAATAATGTTATAGTAGGTAAAAATTGTATTATTCATCCTAATGTAGTTATTTACGACAATGCAATTATAGGCGACACTGTTATTATTCATGCAAATTCGGTATTGGGCGCAGATGCATTTTATTTTAAAAAGCGAGTTGCACATTTCGATAAAATGGAAAGTTGCGGTCGCGTAATTATTCACGACGGCGTAGAAATTGGTGCATGTTGCACAATAGATAAAGGTGTAAGTGGCGATACCATAATTGGCGAACAAACTAAATTGGATAATCATATTCATATAGGACACGGTGTAGAAATTGGTAAAATGTGTTTATTTGCCGGTCAGGTTGGCATTGGTGGTAAAACAATTATTGGCGACCATGTAATTGCATGGGGTCAAGTTGGTATTTCAAAAACATTGCATATTGGCAACAACGTTACCATACTGGCTCAAAGCGGTGTGGGAAAAGACCTGGAAGATGGAAAAACATATTTTGGTTCACCTGCAAGTGAGGCCCGACAAAAAATGAAACAAATGGCAGCAGCCAATAATATGTTGGAAATTTGGGAAACAATGCGCAAAAAAAACGGGGAAAATTAACATGCGAAAAAATATTTCTTCCGGAGCCAAATGGGAAGATATTGTTGGATATTCACGCGCAGTAGTTATTAATAATACTGTTGAAATTACCGGCACCGTTGCTGTTGATGAAAATAATAATTTAGTTGGTGGCAACTCTGCTTATGAACAAACTAAATTTATTATTCAAAAAATTGAAACTGTTTTAATACAATGCGGTGCTACATTAAACGATGTAGTGCGCACACGTATTTTTGTTACAGATATTTCGAGATGGGAAGAATATGGAAAAGCGCACGGCGAATTTTTCAGGGAAATAAAACCATGCACAACAATGGTAGAAGTGAGTAAATTAATTGCGCCGGAATATTTAGTAGAAGTAGAAGCTACTGCAATTATGCACCACGATAAATAATAAGTTTATACTTCAAATAAATTTGCTTGATTTTCAGGTAATAATCTGAATGTAATACGATGGTAGTTGGTAATTCCATGCGTTGCAATTGCCCTTCTGTGTTCCTTTGTAGGATATCCTTTGTTTTGATTCCAACTGTATTCAGGGTGTTCGGCATGTAATTGTTGCATAATGGCATCGCGATGTGTTTTGGCTAATACCGAAGCTGCAGCAATACTCATAAATTTTGCATCACCTTTAATAATACATTGATGCGGAATGCGCGGATATTTATAAAAGCGATTCCCATCTATTAACAATAATCCGGGTTTCTTTTTCATTTGATCTATTGCTTTGTGCATAGATTTAAAACTAGCCTTTAAGATGTTTATCTTATCAATTTCATGATTATCGCAGATGCCTATTTTCCAATCAATGGCTTCTTTTTTAATGATAGGCTCCAGCAATTCGCGTTCTTTTTCAGTTAATTGTTTTGAGTCATTAAGCAAAGGGTGGAAAAAATCTTTGGGCAGAATTACAGCAGACGCAACAACCGGTCCTGCAAGACAACCCCTTCCGGCTTCGTCGCAGCCGGCTTCGATTAAATCTTCTTGAAAAAAGGGTTGTAACATATCATACAAATATAGAAATTTATGCAAATCCCCGAAAGTCAAATATTTGTGTGAAAATAATGTTGCTCTTCGCTTTAATCCTTGTGAGTCACTTGCTTAAATATTAACCAAATATTATTTTACTGCAATTGAGCATTAACAAAATCATACAGGTTAATTAAGTCAAAGCTAAAATTAAGGTATACTACTTGTAACATTTTGCAATAGTTGCCCGTTTAGCATTTGATTGATTCAATTTGGCATATTGATTGTCAGTACTACTTAATTGTTTACTTTTACACTAAACTGAAAATACATTGGAAACGATACTATCAACTACAGCATTAAAAAAGCAATACGGTCCCATAAAAGCCGTTAACGGACTCGACCTCCGTGTAGAAAAGGGAGCGGTTTATGGCATTTTGGGTCCGAACGGAAGTGGTAAAACCACTACATTAGGCATGCTTTTAGGCATTACCCATCCAACATCGGGCGCTTACTCCTGGTTTAACAATGGTGCACATGATATTAATCGCAAGCGCATTGGTGCTTTGTTGGAGCAACCTAACTTTTACCCCTATTTAAGTGGAGAACAAAATTTAAAAGTTGTTGCCAAGATAAAGGGTGTCGATGAAAAAACTATCGATGCCGTTTTAGAATCGGTTAATTTGTTGGATCGCAAGAAAAGTCAAGCACGCACTTACTCGTTAGGCATGCGCCAACGCCTTGCCTTGGCAAGCGCCTTGCTTGGCAACCCGGATGTATTGGTGTTAGACGAGCCAACAAATGGCTTGGATCCACAAGGAATTGCCGAAGTGCGCGAATTCATTACCCGACAGTCGGCAAGCGGAAGAACAATTATTTTAGCTAGTCATATTTTAGATGAAGTTGAAAAGGTTTGTACACACGTTAGTGTAATTAAAAAGGGAACCTTGCTTGCAGAAGGAAGTGTTGCCGATTTAATTAAAGGTGAAACACAAATTGAAATAGCTGCCGATAATAACGAAATAGTATTACAGGCCTTGCAATCCTTTACAGGAATTCGCAAAGCAAGTGCTGAAAATAATATTATTGTTTTAAATGTTGATGACATGTTTGATGCTGCTGCATTAAATAAATATTTAAGCGATAAGCAAATTTATTTGCAACACCTAAATACACGCAAAAAACGCCTTGAAGAACAATTTTTAGAATTAACTGCCGAATAACCCTATATGATACGTTTGCTCAAAATTGAATTACTTAAATTAGTGCCTTACCGCACATTTAAAATATTATTTGCAATTTATATTTTACTCATGACCCTTGCCTTGTTGGTTGGTAAAAATCTTGCAGGCGGTGGCGAAGAGGGATTAACATCTGCAAATGTTTTAGGCTTTCCGAACATTTGGAATTACTATACTTTGTATGCCTGTTATTTTAATATCATTCTTGCAATTTTGGTAATATTTGTTACATGTAACGAATTTACTTATCGCACGTTGCGACAAAATATAATTGATGGATTAACAAGGCAGGAAACGGTTATTGCTAAAATAACGTTGATTGTTTTGTTAAGTATAATTTCAACATTTATATTAATGCTTAGCGGTTTAATTGCGGGAAATATTTATTCATTACCCGAAGATAAAGACCAAATGTTTGCGCATTCAGGATACATATTTGCTTATTTTATTCAATCACTTGGAATGATGTCGATGGGATATTTTTTCGGCACCCTATTTAAAAGAACAGGTTTGGCCGTAATTATTTTTCTTATCTTTTTATTTCCAATAGATGTAATATTAAGAGAAGGAATTTTCCCTGACGGATTTGGCGATTATATGCCGGTTGCCACCTACTTTTTAAAGATGGTACCGTTTCCGGTAGATCACTTAATGAGTGGCGGATTAGAATCAACGTCTTCAGCCCCAACAGCGCTATCATTAGTTGTAGGTGCCGTTTATGCAGTTGTCTTTTGTCTATTGGGATGGCTTATTACTAAGAAACGCGATTTGTAAAATTATAGCTTAGCGATTAGCGAGGCATATTGCAACCCTTTAAAACGTTGAAATATGCCTTGTTTTTTTATGAAAGGTTTTATCTTGAATTTTATTACCGGTTTCCCGAATCTACTAATTCCAGCGCATTCATAAGCCATTGTTTATTTGCAACCAAAGTTGTTTCCATAATGTCTACTCGTAAATGGGCGAGTTGTTTATTCCATTTTTCTACATTGGTAACACCCTTGTCGATGCGCAGCTTATATAATTTGATAGTGTTGTTAAATAAGCTTTTGTATAGCAACCGCTGATTTTTACTCAGTAGTTTATCGCGCAGCAAATATATTTTCACTGTATCACGCAGCGATAATATAGCATCATATTCATGGTGGTCGTAATAAATTTTTAGGAGAATGCTTTTCGCATCGAGGTAATAATTGGGATCAGTAAAATGTACTTTATTTAATAGTTGCATTGCACGATTAAAATCGTGTTTTTCATAGTAGAGCACAGCCAAATTATATTGATAAGCGTTATCACGACCATCGTCGGCCAATTGCTCGTAGTAGTCGTGTATAAATTGTTCGGTCCATTCAAATTCTTTTAGGCGGACACCAGCGGTAACAATATTTTTATAAGTCCATTCCGAAATGTGCTGACCTTCGTGCAATAAATTTAACGGCAACATAAAACGTGAAATGGCTAACCATTCTTTCAGGAATTCATTGCGACCTTCGTTAATTCTTTTAACGCAATAATTTTGAACATAAGCAACAATGTCTTTTGCTTCTTGTTCCGGAAATTCACGAATATGGGCGAATAGTTTTTCTCGAAAGCCAATGTACCAAGCATCGTTGTGCTGGTCTTTAAGCCACAATAATATCGGGTAATAAATACTAATAGTTGGTTGTTCACCGTATTCAGCAAGATTATTTTCCAGGAAATCTATAAATCGATGAAATTTATACGCATCATATTGTAAAGCCAAAATATTTGATCTGCTAAGTAATTCGCACCAAATACGCAACTGATTGTTTAGATAATAAATGTCTAATGTTTGTTGCCCTTTAAGTAAATAACTGTTGTCGCCCTTCCTTGATCTTTGAAAATAATATTGATCTGCCAATTGATGTAATTTAAATCCGGCAATGGCATCCTTGTTTTTTAATAATGTTTTCTGTTTAATTATTTTTCCGGCGTTATCTAGAATTGAAGTTTCCAATAGATTTTCAATCATCATAACATCCTGTTGCTCACTGTTCTCTTCAAATTTTTGCCAAGCAAGAAATTTTTCAAGCAATTGATATAAATCGCTCAACAAATTATTGAGTTGCAGTTCGTTGTATTTTACTCCCCCGAATATTTTATTGTGCACAGCCTGCTTATCCCAGGCTTTTTCAGTTGCGTTTTCGGTCAATTCCCCTTTGAAGTTTATTGAAATTGCCGCCATTAAAAGCGTAATTTTTCCCCTGGTATTATGGAAAGGACTGTTTACAAACAACTCAAATCGCTCCTGTTCCTTAGTAGAAAGAGCGGTGTAAATGGCTATTACTTTTGGAAACGCCATCCTATAAAAGTGCCTCTTTTATAAACATAAAATATTGATAATGAATTAGTTATTAAAAGTATTATACTTCTTTCACGCTATAAAAGTAACAATTTTGTATTTCTTACCAACAAATTTATCCGTCACTTTTGCATTAATGAATTCCAAAAAGGTAACTTTATGAATGTGAATAAATTAATACTCTTTAGTTTACTGGTAGCATCAACTACAGTTGTAATGGCTCAGGACCCTTGGGTTTATGCCAAAGAGGCTACAGACGTTTGGCCCGGTGCAGATGCAAAAGCTGCATTAGTGTTGGATGACGGTATATTAACTGTTGGAGAAATGGGCTTGCTCGACATCATGGAAGGCGAGGTGTTAATGGTTAAAACCGACATGAGTGGAGCTGTGCTTTGGGAACAATCGCACGATAAACCGGGCGCATTGGAAGTTGTAAACCGAATTACAGCTGTACCTTCAGATGGTGGCTTTTTGGTTGCAACCATGTTGATTGACGGATACAGGCCTTGGTTTTTTAAAACCGACGCTGAAGGTAATATGCTATGGGAAAGTGCTGCTTGGTCCGATTTATTAGGTGAGAACACCGCTTCACAAACACTTGCTTATCAATTACCAACCGGCGATATTGCCTGCGTTGTTGCAAATGACGTTTTTCGTCAGATAAATATTTATACAGTTGATAATTCAACAGGGGATTTAATTTCTACTACCACACATACATTTGAAGATATTATTGGCATGTCACTTTTTTCTGCCAGCACATCAGATATTGTAAATACTGCAGACGGCGGATTTCTTTTTGCAAGCAGATTTGGCGTAACTGATTCATTTGCCAATATGTTAATTGAAATTGATGAAACGTTAGCTTTAGCAAGTACATCAAATATAGGCTTGGCAACAGATAATTTTTTCTCTGCCCAAATAGCATTAAGAGCCGATGGCAGTTTAATTATTACCGGCGCTAAAAATGTTGGATTTTTTGGTGATGTATTTCAAGCATCGATTGCCATTTTTGGAACGGATTATAATTTTATAAATTATGCCTCACCAATCGGCGATTTATTTAATTCAACGCTTGGCGAAATTGCGCAAACACCATCCGGCAATTATAAATTAATTAGATATAATTATGATGGCGTTTCGTTTGACCCGGCAACCGGCGATTATTTGGAAATAGTAAGCATGAATGCCGCATTTGTTGAAACCGATTCCGCCATAATTAATTATGCACCATATAATTTACTTACGTTTATTACAGCCGTTTCCGACGAACAATATATAACCGGAGGAATGGCATGGGTTATTGGTGAGCCAAATTATTATTTAGTTGTTGCTTCAGGAGCCGGTGGTGCATTGCCTGCATGTATTTTTAATTGTGTTTGGCCCGGCGATGCCGATAACAGTGGAGTTGCCGATATGGACGATATTTTGGCAATTGGCTTGGGATACGGTAATACCGGTGACGTGCGCGACGATATGAGCATCGATTGGTATGCGCATTTCACCAATGAATGGGCAACGGCTTTACCATCGGGCGTAAATAATAAGTACACCGATTGCAACGGCGACGGAATAATTAATGAAGCTGACACTACAGCAGTTAGTAATAATTTTTCGTTGGAGCACGCTGTTTATTCATTAAAAACAGCAGCAGGAGAAGTGCCATTAATTTTTGCACCGATTGCACCATTGGTAATTGGAGAAAATGCAGTGCCAATTTTATTGGGAAACGAAACAGATTTTGTCGATGCACTTTACGGCTTGCGATTTACAGCATTTGCCGAAGGCGAAAGTATTGATGCAACAACGGTGAAAGTTAAATTCAACGATTCATTTATTGGAGATGCATTAGATTTATTATCACTCTCTAAAACAATAAATGATATACCTGCTGCAGCAGGAGCAGTTGCAAAAACAGATCATGTTAATGCAACCGGTTACGGCGAAATTGGAACCTTAAATTTTGTTGTAATAGATAATATTGCAGGAAAGGTAGAAGGCTCGCCGGTGAGTTTGCGTTTTGAAAATATAAGAGCGATAGATGTAAACGAAAATGAAATCAGCATTGCACCAAGTGATTTATCGCTTGAATCGCCAACTGAAATAGTTAATAGTAATTCAACATCAATTCATCTTTATCCAAATCCGGTAACAACCAACGAAATTTTTATTGTTTCAGAAAATGCAATTGAATCGATTGAGCTGTTTAATATGTATGGAGAATCGGTTTACAGCAGAGGTAATATCTCCACAACAAAAATTACGTTACCCGATTTGGCAAACGGCCAGTATATGATAAATGTTCAAACAGCCATTGGAAGTGAGGCAATTATGATAAGTGTTTTGGGCCATTAATTTGGGATAGAATTTAATCAAAAATCTATAAATGGAAAATAATTCACATCTTAATATGTTGATATTCAGCATATTAAGATGTTTTTTTGTTTATTTTTACGCTATATGAGCGTTTTTATGTTCTTTTAATTAGCTTTGGGGTGGTAGATATTTGTATCCGTAAAATTGTCTCAGATACTAAACCAAGAGATTATGAAAAAACTATTTACTCCTTTAGCCGTATTCCTCGCGGCTTTTACTATTACAACAAGTGCATTTGCGCAAAGTTGGGGTTTTGCCACAGTAGGAAACTGGGCATATGATGTTGAACAAGGTCCCGATGGGGATTATTGGGCTGCCGGTTATGGTGGAAACTTGGCTGATTGGTCGGATGTTTCTTCTAGTTATATTGTAAAATTAGATGCAAATGGTGAAAAAATATGGGGTGGAGCTCCGGCAGGATTGCCATGGATTTATGCATATGCAACCAGCGTTTTGCCAACTGAAGATGGTGGTGCAGCAGTTTATGTAGCTGCTGAAGGTTTTTCACCTGAAATGTATAAGGTAGATGCAGATGGCGCTTTAGAATGGCTTTCTGACTCATGGGATGGCGATGCTTTCTTTTATGGCGGACAGGCTGTGCAATTAACAGATGGTAGATTTGTAATTGGTGGATTAACTGATTTTCAACATTCATTTTATGAAGTTGATGAGGCAGGTAATTTATTGTCTACATGGCAAGTTGCACCTGATACAGGAGCTGCTTGGTTATGGAGTTATTTTGATTACAAAGAGACAGGAATTACTGCAACCGCTGATGGTGGATTTGCATATTCTACTGGTAATGCAGGAAATAAAATAGTATATAAATACAATAGTGCGCTAGAACTTGAATGGTCATCATATTTACCATGGGGAATTTCATGGGAATATGGCTATCAAAATGGTTTAAAAACTACTTCAGATGGAGGTTTATTACTTTCAGGCTCGGGAGCAACTGACTTAGGTGTATATAATGGAACTGTAAGGAAATTGGCTGCTGACGGAACGCTAGAGTGGTTTCAAGCGCTTAATCATGGTTCTGCTTGGGAAGAAGGTGCTTGGGGCGTTGAACTGGGCGGTGGTAATTTTATAGTGTTCACTCAAGATGGTGGTGAAAGCAGTGTATACGGTTGGGTGCTTGATGCCACAACAGGTGCAGAAATTGACGCTGTTTTTATTCCCGTAATGGGTGCTATTGGGGGATTCTCTGAAACAGGAATGGAAGTTTTTGATGTTGAATCAACTTCCGATGGTGGGTATTTAATTGCCGGTCGCCAATGGTTAGAAGATTTTGATCAACGTTTTACAGTAATTAAATCAAATGCTGATGGCACTTTTGATGATTGTATTTTCAATTGTGTTTGGCCCGGTGATGCAAACAATGATGGTTATGCAGATGGAAGCGATTTGTTTGAAATAGGTATTAATTATGGCGCAACAGGAACACCACGTGCCGATATGACAATCGACTGGGACGGTAAATTAGCGCAAGCTTGGATGGAACCGGATTCCGTTTATTGGTATATAATTAATGATTTAAAATGGACAGATTGTGATGGTAACGGAACAATTAACGATGAGGATACCACAGCAGTAATTAATAATTTAGGACTTGATCATCCTTTAAACACACTTCGTTTAGAAGGTGGTGAAGCACCATTATATTTTGCACCTGGTGCAGATATGCTTAGCATTGGTTTAAATGAAATTCCTATCATGTTGGGTGATGAAATTACAGGTGTTGAAGATATTTATGGTTTAACATTTACAATAAATGTTGATGCAGATGTAATTGATGCTGCAAGCTTAAAAATAAATTTTGATGATTCATGGATAGGTAACGTTGGTGAAACATTGCGTTTGAGTAAAACATTTGGTGATACCAAACAAGTTGTTGGAACCATAGTTAGAAAAGATCGCGAAAACATTTCAGGTGATGGACAAATTGGTACATTAAGTATTGTAGTAGTAGACAATATTTCCGGAAAAACAGATGCTGAAGAAGTTGAAATAAGCTTCAGTGGTGTTACTGCAATTAAAATAGACAGAGAAGTAATTCCGGTTGCGGCTGAAACACTTACAATTTCTGCAGAGGAAAATACTTATGTTGAAAATTCAGCAATTGAAGCAATAACAGTATATCCTAATCCTGCAAATGAAGTTATTTATGTTGACAATACAACAGGTGAACAAATTGTAAGTATATCCATTACCGATATTACAGGAAAGTTGATATATGAAAATAATAATCCTTCCGAATTAAACAATGTTATTGATATCAGCACATTGTCGCCGGGTAATTATATTATGGAAATTAACAACGGGAAGTCTGTAGTTTCCCAATCAATTTCAGTTCAGTAGTGGGATTGAATGCTTAGTCACAGAAACCGCGTCAGCTCCTCGACGCGGTTTTTTTGTGGGAAAAAGTGAAATATAACAATTATTTTTTAATGATTTTTCCGCAATAATTCCGTTAAAAGGCCTGTTTTTTATAGTGTAAAAGTCTGTAAATCAATTAGTTATATCATTTTAGCATCTAAAAGTGGTCAAATAAATCGATTTTTCTGTCTTATGAATGTTTTATAGATATGTAGAATTTTATACCTGTAAGTAATGAGTCTACTTATAAGTGTTTAGTTAATTCTTCTTAGTTCTCATATTAGAGTCGCGAACCGCATCAGCTCCTCGATGCGGTTTTTTTTATGTACATATTTGATAGCTAAACTAACACGTGCCAATTTATAATAGTGATTTGGCATTCAAAATGAGTTTGATTTTTATAATCAAAAATACCTGACAACTTTATTGCTTATTTTTATCGTTATGACAGAATTATTTTCTTTTAAAAGTACCTTGCATCAACAATTATTAAATGGCATAAATGAGAAAATAGCATCATTCGAAACTGCTTTGGAGGCACTTCGAGAAAGTATAAGTAATGAAACCAAAAGTACAGCCGGTGATAAATATGAAACAGCCAGAGCAATGTTACATATCGAACAAGAAAATGTGGGACGCCAACTTGCAAATGCACATAAACAGCGAAATGAATTGTTGGCGATTGAACAAGTAGGAAGTACTGCCAGGGTTATTCCGGGCAGTTTGGTGCGCACTAATAATGGTTTTTTTTATATTTCTATCGGACATGGAAAAATGATGATAGCAAATAATGTATTTATTGCGCTCTCTGCAATTTCGCCATTGGGAAAAGTGCTGTTAGGTTCCGCAATAAATGAAGTAGTAACTTTTAATGCAATTCAATATTTAATTATAGAAATAGCATAAAAAAAACCGCAGTAAGGTTACTGCGGTTTATGTGTTGTAATAATTTAAATTTTTGAAAGCGATCGTTCAATATCATAAATTAAATCTTCATAGTATTCTACCCCTACGCTAATTCTAACTAGTTTTTCAGAAATACCAAGTTTGTCTTTTTCCGTTTGAGAAACATCAGCGTGCGTCATAGTTGCAGGATGTTCTGCCAGCGATTCGGTGCTGCCAAGCGAAACAGCTAATTTAATAAGCTGCAAATTATTTAAGAATAAAAACGCTTCCTTTTCACCACCAACAACATCGAAACTTAACATAGCTCCCGGCGAAAGATATTGGTTTCGGTAAATAGCGTACTGCCCACTTCCTTCCTCAATAAATCCGAGATAATAAACCTTTTCAACTTTAGGATGCTCCCTTAAAAATTCTGCAACTTTAATTGCGTTTTGTGCTTGAAGTTCCATTCTTGGTTTTAGTGTTTCTAAACTGCGCAATAATAACCAGCCCGTCCAAGGACTCATCATATTACCCATAAAAGTGCGCATGGTTTTAATACGTGTCATTAATTGATTATTACCAAGAACAGCGCCGGCAATTACATCGCTGTGCCCACCAATGTATTTAGTTGCTGAATATATCACCAAATCGGCACCATGTTTTAATGGATGACTCCAAAGGGGTCCCATATACGTATTATCAACTGCTACATAAACCGGTTTTTCAGGTGCAGTAAATTTATCGGCAATGCGCTTACACATTTTAATATCGATAAGTGCATTGGTGGGATTAGCAGGTGTTTCAATATAAATCAGCCCAAGATTTTTAGCACCTTTTGCGCGAATTATATTTTCGATATCTGCTTCACTATCGCCCGCATCAAACGATGCACTTTCGATACCCCATTGAGGAAGTACATGCTTTATAAAATGGTCGGTTCCACCGTATAGTGGAGAGCTAAATAACACAAATGAACCCGGCTTTAAAAATTCTAATAAAACTGTCGAAATAGCACTCATTCCGCTCGAAAAAACGGCACATGCTTCAGCGCCATCCCATAATGTAAGCCTGTTTTCAAGTACTTCAAGGTCGGGATTGTTTAAACGAGAGTAAATTAATCCTTGTTCTTCACCCGGTAATTGTTCGCTCAAGCCGTAAGCCACTTGGAAAAAACGTTTTCCGGCTTCTGCATTTTTAAAAACGAACGTTGATGTTTGAAATATCGGGCATTTTATAGCGCCTTCGCTAAGTTCCGGCTTATAGCCAAAGCTCATCATTAAGCTTTCCGGACGAAATTGATGATTTTCCATTTTAGATGTTTGCGCAAAAGTAGAATTATTAATTGGCGCATGCAGTGATTTTTGTTACAAGATTGAAAATAAAAAAGCGAAAGCAATTTAAAACTGCTTTCGCTAACCAAATATGTTTTGTGAAATTATTATTTACATTTTTTTACATTCAAACTTAACTCATCGCTAAATGGATTTGGTCCGTTTGTTTTGTGTGTGGCATCAACACAAAGACCTTTATTAATGGCTGCAAGACAAATTGCAACTAATGCACCGGTTGTGGCAAGTGCAATTACACCAATAACAATTGCAACGGTAACGGCAATCGTGATGGTTACCGGTTCTCTGTCTTTATACTCAACTCCTTTAGCGAATGACTTGTAACGTGCTTGCACATCTTTGTCTTTTCGGTTGCGCAATAAATTGCCGATACGAGCAGCCTCTGCCCCACGAATAACCAAACGGAAGCGAACGCCCTGTTCCAAAGCCTCGAATGCTCTTCGGTCCCAATTTGGAGAACCAACTGCAATTGCAATTTCATTTGTTGTTCCTTCAATTGCAGCAAATGCGCGAATTTGGTAATCCACTTTTCCAAAAGCCATATAATTCCATTTAATTTTAAATGTAACACGACCTTTATCGCCGGGTTTAGGCGCTTGGATTACTGTTGCACCGGCAAGAAAACTGTGATTGTCGAATGCAAAGCGACTGAATTTTTTACCGGCAGGAATACGCACTGTGTAAGTGTCAATACCGTTTTTCCAAGTAGGAATTGGACCAAATCCATCTGTATCAGCATGGGTTTTGGCTTTGTTTAAAATTGTTGTTTCTGACATGTTTTTGATTTTTTAATTGTGATTTAATTTGTGAATTATTTTTTAGTAATTAATTTTTGCTGAGGGATATGTTTTTTTACCACATTTGTTTTTGCTTTACGTTTTGCTTTTGTAGGTTTTCTTTGAGGTGAAATTGTTTTAGCAGATAAAAACGCACCTTTAAGAACTTTGATATTACCTTCCGATTGCGGAACTTGCGGAAAACCTTCTTTTAATAATCGACGACGCACTTCAATAACAATTTGTTGTAAACTCTTGCGATGTGTTTTTTCACTATTTAATGTTTGTAATAAATGGTAAGTTAGTGCTCCGTTGTATCTACCATTAAAATATGCGTCGGCAGAAGTTTGATGTGAAGCGCAGCCACTTATTAATCCTACATTAATATTTGAAACCGGTTTTGAAAATGCACGTGCATTGATGTGAGCAGCATTTGCAGTTTCTACTCTCCAGTTAATATCTGCAGGTGGAATTAAAAATCTTGCGCTGTTATTTGGCTCTTTTGCGACAAAACTTCTATTTTTTAATTGTCGCGTTAAGCCGCCTGAATGACAACTGTCTGAAACCCAAATAAAGGTTACACCTTCAGGCACTTGACGAAATAAATTATTAAACTCGTTATCTGTTATAAAAGTGCTTACATCGTCCCAATTAAAATCAAATGGCACAACCGCTTCATCCATTCCATCCACTTCGCCAATTTCGTCACGCGTAGCCAATTGTGTTCCGTGTCCGCTGTATTGGAAAAACAACCTATCGCCTTTTCTTGCGCCGGTAATTAACCATTTTAAACGTTCCAAAATGTTGCGTTTAGTTGCACGTTCATCTACAAGTAATCTTATTTCTTGTTTTGAAAATGCACAGTGTTCCACTAAGTGCTTCGCCATGTCGGTGATGTCGTTAATGCATCCGTTTAAAGGAGCATCGGCATATTTATTTATACCAACTAATAATGCTTTGTTCATGTTTGTATTTTTTAATTGTTTAATTAATAACACAAAAATGTGGCAATAATAAAATTCGTGCAATAACCAATTATGGTGAATGCCAAGCATAAAAAAAACCGAAACTTAATCGGTTTCGGTTTTTTTATAAAGTGAAATAATTTTAAGTGAGTTTGTTTTTCAAAGCCTTTGCAACCGCTTCCGTCATTGAGTTTACATGTAATTTCTTGTAAATCTTTTTAATATGGGTGTGCACAGTGTCGTAGCCAATTTGTAATTCATCGGCTATCATTTTATAGCTGGAACCTTTCACTAAATAAGCAAGTACATCTTTTTCTCTGGGACTTAAATTAAAATCATCAGCCGTTTCAAATTTATTTTGCTTTTGAAATAATTCTAACACGCGTTTTGCAATTGATGGCGACATAGGCGCGCCACCCAGCGATACTTCTTTTACGGCTTCAATTAGCTGGTCTAACGACTTATTTTTGAGTAAATAGCCCGATGCTCCGGCACAAATGGCATCAAATATTTTTTGGTCATCGTCAAACACGGTAAGCATTAAAATAGGAAGATCGGTGTTTGTTTTTCTAATTCTTTTAACGGCTTCAATGCCATTTATTCCGGGTAAATCAATATCCATTAATACGACATTTGGCTGGTGTAATTCAACCAACTCTACTACCTGTGTATTATCAGGGTAAGCGCCACAGAACTCAAAGCCGCGCGTTGCATTAAACAAAATGGAAAGTGATTCCCGAATCCTTATATTATCGTCGAATAATAAAACTTTAATGTTATTCATATTTGTAAAGGTCAGCTATTTTAATTTTTAAATGAATCGCCAATCTTGGGTAATTAAATTGACATGTTTACTGAAATTTTGGTTCCTTTACCCAAAACACTTTCAACAAGCAACACGGCATTAATTTCTTTTGCTCTGCGTTGTAAATTTATTAAGCCATTACCATTTATGCTTTGCTTTTTACCGACTTCAAATCCCTTGCCATTATCCATTAATGTGATATTTAATAACCCATCATTATAATTTGCATTAAAAGTAACTTGCGAAGCTTCTGCATATTTAAACGCATTATAAATACTTTCTTTAAAAATGAGGTAAATGTTTTTCCGCTGCTCCATATTTAAACTAATTGCATTTGCTTGAGGGTCAATTACCGATTGATATACTGTATTTGAAGCTTGTTGCAATTCCGAAGCATAATTTTGAATGCGCAAGAACATTTTTTCTGAGCTGTCGTTATCGGGTTTAATTGCCCAAACAATATCGCTCATGTTTTCAACGGCTTCACCGCTTACTTCTTCAATTTTTGCCAATAGTAGATTTACTTTATCGGCGTCGTTTTCTTTTTGCAATTTGGTAACGAGTTGACTAAAATAGGAAATGCTGCCCAGTGTAGAACCAATATCATCATGCAAATCAGAACTTATGCGCGACCTGTCGGATACTAATTGCTGTTCAAATTCCAATTTCTTTTTTAACTGACGACGATTAAACAACAAGAGCAAAATTGCCAAAAGCAAAATTGCGCCAACAATTATTCCGGTGTTGGTTAGTTTTTGTCGTTTTATGATTTGCTCTTTCTTTTCAGTTTCGTATACTGTTTGCAACTCGCTAATTTTTGCTTCCTTTTCTTGGTTAAAAACTGAATCGCGATAGGCAATATGCAATTGCATCATTATTTCTGCTGAGTCAAATTTACTTTGGTAACTAAATATATTGGAGAGGTATAAATAATTATCTTCAACTACTTCCAGTCGGTTCGCCTTCAATAATAATTCGTTACTTCTATTAAAATTTGTTGCAGCTTTATAGGGATTCCCTGTTTTGAAATAAAGTATACCTATATTGCTTAAACAAACCCCTAGTTCCGGTAACTCGTTTACTTCGAATATTTGTTTTGCTAATTCGAAATAAAAAAGAGCGCTATCAAAAATATTCAAATTGTTATAGGCGTTTCCTAAATTATTGTATATGTTCCCAATATTATCTTGTGCGGCATCTTCGGGAATAGATTTTACAATTTGTTGCAAATAATTTATTGCCTTTCTTGGTTCATTAATATCGATGTATAAGGAACTTAAGTTTGCCGTCGATTGCAATAAATTAAGCGTATCGCCGGCTTTTTGGGCGATATCAAAGCTTATAGTGTAATACTTTAATGCTGCTGTGGTGTTTTCGTTTTTTTGATAGGCTATTGCTAGTTGTCCGTTGTATTTCGACAATAACGAACTGTTATTCAATTTTTCGGCTATACGTATTGACTCCAAATGATAATATATTGCAGAATCAAATTGTGCAGCATTATGAAATGCACTTCCAATATTAGAATAAACACCTGCAATTTGTTCTTGATTGTTTAATTGCTTGCGAAAATATAGGCTTTGCTGGTAAAGTTTAACGGCGGCTTCAAAATTACCTTTGTTTTTTTCTAGCAAGCCCAAACGAGTATATCCATCGCCGAGACCTTTTGTGTAATTAATTTCCTTTGCGAGCGCTATTGCTTTATCGGCTAGTATTTTGGCTGAATCGGGGTTGGTCTTTCGAAAATTAAAGCTTTGCGTATTTAGCTTGTTAATGTAGGCAGTGTCTATGTTATTGCCAAATGCATTCGCAAGGCAAAGCACAAAAAAGGAAGCCAACGTAATTAAATATTTCAATTGCATTGGCTTCAAATTTAGTATGTATTGTTTAATTAATTATCATCAGATGAATCCGCATCTGTTTGGGAGGTAGTGCCTGAACCTTTTCTCGTTAGGTTTGGCTTCCGAATATGTACTTCAATAAATTCAAAAGTAGAAGGATCGTAATCTTCAAGATTAAAGCTTCGCTCTGATGAACCCTGAGTTGTATTAGTCAAATTATAATACAATATCAATTTATGTTCAGTTGGTAATTCCTCAATAGTAACCGGCTGATTGGTAATGTTTAAATTCACTTTAAAAAACACGTTTACACCTGTTACCGGTGAGGACTTTATCCAGCAGAATGGCCGAGAATTATCATCTTCAGCAAAAAAGTGGTTAAGGTTTTGATTTAACCGCACTGTTACACTGCCTTGAATTGCATTACCATTAAATATTCGAATTGAGATTTTAGACTTATTGGAACTATAATAGAATTTATATGGCTTGCCTTCTGCGGGAGTGGTGGCGTCGGCAGCAAGGGTATAGCAAATAATTTGTGTAGTAGGGTCATTAGAATCCGGTGTTTCTGTTTCGTTTTTTAAAACAGCTTTATTTGTTTCAATCATGCCTCTGACCCAGAACCAACATGTTTTAGTATTATAATCAATAAATATATATGGTTTATTTGCTTCTAACATGTTTTAGTTGTTTAAATTGACGTGGAAAAATATTGTTTATTAACTCTTGATCTATTGCGCGTTGTAATTGATTCTGTTTGTAATTGCACATTATCCATTAATAGCGAATTGAAATCTTCAGAAGTTGTTTGTAGAATATCTGATTTGTTTTCATAAATTATAGCACAAATTCCGGCTAGCATTGCGGCTGCTTGACTGCTGCCTGATAACACGGTGTAATCATTTGGACTATTTATGCCGGTCGACAAAGTATTTTCACCATAAACGGCAAATTGCTCTTTTACTTTAATTGCCGAATCATTAAAAATTCTTTGTGTGAAAAGTGAAAGATTACCTAGTTTGTCTTTTGAAACAGCAACAATAACATGCTTCAAATATGCAGGATATGCAAGGCCTGTTTCCGGAAATTTATCACTTTCTCCCTTAAAATATTTAAATCCATTTCCACCCGAACATATTACAGGAATTTTTTGGAGCCACAAAAAATTAATCAACTTTTGTAAACGGTGATGGGCTGTGCATTGCGGGCGTTTAATGTTATCTAATGCATTATAGGCAATCAATACAATGTTTACCTTTTTTTGTTTATCAGATTCCGGCATTGTGGCATTGTATTTTATTATTTGCTCTAGGCCATCAGCAATTTTCCACCAAGTTGTGTATCCCTCTTTTTCATCGGTTACTTTTATACTGACAATTTTTGCATCCGGTGCAACACCTCTAATTGCCGCTTGTTTTGTTTCTGTCTTATCTTTAGTAAAGTATGTTGCCTCCCCTTTCGATGCGCAAATAATTCCGGCAAGATGTGTACCATGTCCATGAAAATCCATAGTTGAATTTGTATCTGTTAAGCCTGCATAATTCATTGAATGAATAACTTTGTCAGCTAATAATACTTGTGTTTCATTTACACCCGTATCCAATAGTCCAATTACAGCTCCTTTTCCGGTTGCTATTGTCCCGTTTTTTACAGTTACATAATCCTTTGCAGTTTTTAATTCTTCAACATACTGTATCTCATCAGCTTCCAGTTTTAACAATGATATTGGTCTTGGATGAACAGAGAAAGCAGTTTGCTTCCGATCAAATGCTTCTATTTCTTCAAAAATAAAACTTCCCATAGATGTGTATTTACGCCACAAATCTAAAGGAATAAAATAAACAACCAAATAACCAATTCTGGGGATGCCGATTTATTCTGCGCCGGTGTCTGTGTTTCCATTTACATTGCCATGCACAGAAATCATTCGCCAACCTTCGGGCAATGGACATTGTTTTTTGCTTTTAGTGCCTGCAATGCGGAGTTGTAGTGCGTTGTTATGCAAATTAACGGTTCCATCTGTATGCCCTCCATTGGCAACAGCCAATGCTTTAGTGATTTGCCAATTGCCGCTTGCACTAGAAAAAGTTTTTATTACTTTATTGCATTCGTCATCGGCTTCACCCATATTGGTGAATAAATTAATGTATTCTTTTTGCCATGAAGGCATATAAGGCACTCCATAGTATTTATTTTTTTTATCAGGACAAGGTTCTGTACCACAGCAAGGCTCGTTGCAAATGGCACCGTATGCATCATTAATGTGAATCCAAATTTTTTCGTCTTCGCGAAGCGGATAATTAAATGCACTGTGAAATGCATCAATAAATTCATTATTGATATGGTCGTTGTGATAATGTGGTACAATAAATTGCAATAAAACGGAATCGCGCTGCATGCCGAATAGTTGTGTAATAACACTGTCAACTTGTTTTACATCATCAGTTGCCGGACCGGTTCCACGAAAATTGTTGCCGAGGTAATAATTATTATCGTTGCAATCGGAACAAACGTCTACAAAATCGCCATAGCCGGAACCATAAATCCAAACCGTATCGCCTGTGCCCTTTAACACAAAAATATTTGAAGTAGTCCAAGGGGCATCATTGGCATAAATCATACTATGCACTAAGTAAACGGCTTGTTCCACAACGGTTTCGGTGCCATCGTTTAGTTGAGGCAACTCACGTTTTTTACAAGATAGCAACGCACAGGTCATTGCTATAATAAAAAAGGAAAAACGAAATAGAATCATTTATTAAACGCAGTTAATAATTGTTTAGATTGCAATTTTCCCTTATCGTCAAAAGATTCCATTTTAACATTACCAACATTTTTTGCCATATACATTGTTGATTTGCTTTTTGATTTAAACATGGTTGATGAAACTTCTGTATCAAAAGTATATTTAATACAACTAAATGTTCCGGCGGGTGTCGTTACCGATTCGGTTCCTTCAATTTTTCTATTGGTAGTTTTAATTTTTGTTGTCATTAATGGCATACCACTCATGGTAATTGTCATAGTGCTTTCTGCATCAGGCAAAGTTTGTCCGGCAACGGGATTGGATGGAAATTCCATATATTGGTTTGTTACTTCAATACTAACACCTTCCATGCCTTCAAATTGATCTGTGGCAAACATATTGCTCATATCCATATAAAAGGCTTCTTGAGTGCATTTCATGGTAACCTCACCTTTGTTAAGTGATTTATTTTTATCGTCGAATAATTCAATATTGATTGTTGCTTCCAACCCATCGGCAACATCTTTAATGGCCGTTAATTTGCTTACACTTTTAGATGCAACTTTATCTTTTGCATCATAACTCGTCATTTCCCATGAACTGCCAACATTTTGAGGGAAAAAAGAATCGCAAGTATTGTCACTTTTAAAAGCGCTAGCCATCAGTAATACCAATGTGCACAGCAATAAGGTGCTATTTTTCATATAAAGCAATTTTTTCAAATTTACTGCTTAATTGCATTACTAAAAAGGATTTGATGCATGTTTTGTAACAGTGTTCTGGCATGGCTCATGCTCTGAACTTGCTCAAAAATGAGCATCAATCGCTTATCGGTTTGCTTGATAATGCCGGTGCTGCGTTTTTGGGCTATTAGTTGCATTAAACCATTGAAAGTAGTGCTGTCGTAGAAGGCAGATTCGGGGTTTTCTACAAAATAGCACCTTAGTTTTCTGTTTTTGAAGATGATGCGCTCTAAACCAAGGTCTTTTGCCAGCCAACGCAGCCTGATGCCATTAAAGAGCTCTTCCACCTGTCGCGGAACTTTGCCAAAGCGGTCAACAAGTTCGTTTTTGAAGGTGGTAATTTGTTCCTCATTAATAACATTATCTAATCGCGTATAAATACTCATACGCTCATTAATGTTAGTAATATATTCGTCGGGAATTAACATTTCTAAATCGGTATCAATTTGCACATCGCGCACATATTCTTGTTTTTCGGCAATTTGCTCGGCAAACAATGTTTTATATTGTGTTTGTTTTAATTCGCGAATGGCTTCATCTAAAATTTTATGATACATATCAAAACCAATTTCAGAAATAAATCCGCTTTGTTCTGCACCCAATAAATTTCCGGCCCCTCTAATATCTAAATCGCGCATCGATATTTGAAACCCGCTGCCTAAATCAGCAAATTGTTCTATGGTGCGCAATCGTTTGCGCGAGTCATCAGGCAACCCAAAAAGAGGTGGAGAAATTAAATAGCAGTAGGCCTTTTTATTACTTCTTCCAACACGTCCGCGCAATTGATGCAAATCGCTTAACCCGAACCAATGGGCATTATTTATAATAATGGTATTGGCATTGGGAATATCTAATCCACTTTCTACAATATTGGTGCAAACAAGCACATCGTAAGTTTTATCAATAAACTTCATCATGTGGTCTTCCAACTCATCGCCTTCAAGCTGTCCGTGTGCTATACCAATGTTTAAATCAGGGCAAACTTTTTTAATCAGCGCTGCTGTTTCTTGAATATCTCTAACTCTGTTGTGAATAAAATAAACTTGTCCGCCGCGATAAATTTCCTGATAAATAGCATCGCGAATAAATTCCGCATCAAACGTTTTTAATTCTGTTTGAATGGGCTGACGATTAGGCGGTGGTGTATTAATAATTGATAAATCTCTGGCGCCCATCATACTAAATTGCAAAGTGCGGGGAATTGGTGTTGCTGTTAATGTAAGCGTATCGATATTCGAACGGAATGCGCGCAATTTTTCTTTTACGGTTACGCCAAATTTTTGTTCTTCATCAATGATTAATAATCCTAAATCTTTAAATTTTATTTTTTTACCGATAATGGCATGCGTGCCAATTAATATATCAACTTTTCCGGCTTCCAGTTTTTCTAAAGTTGCCTTTTTATCTTTATCTGATTTGAATCTATTTATAAAATCAACAGTAACAGGAAATTCTTTTAAACGCTCTGAAAATGTTTTATAATGTTGTGAAGCTAAAATAGTTGTAGGCACTAAAACGGCAACTTGTTTACCATCAACAACGGCTTTAAACGCTGCGCGGATGGCTATTTCTGTTTTCCCGAAACCAACGTCGCCACACACCAATCTATCCATAGGATAGGGTTTTTCCATGTCTCTTTTGGCATCTTGGGTGGCACGAAATTGGTCGGGTGTATCTTCGTAAATAAAACTTGCTTCTAATTCGTTTTGTAAATAACCATCAGGCGAAAACGCAAAACCTTTGCTTGCTTTTCGTTTGGCATATAAGGCGATTAAATCTTTGGCAATATCTTTTACTTTTGCTTTGGTTTTTCGCATTAATTGTTCCCAAGCATCGCTGCCAATTTTATTTAATTTAGGTTCCGTTCCTTCCTTGCCTGAATATTTTGATATTTTATGTAATGAATTAATATTTACATACAATAAATCGTTATCGCGATATAACAATCTAACAGCTTCTTGTATTTGTCCTGCGATTTCAATTTTTTCTAATCCCGAATAAATGCCAACGCCATGGTCAATATGTGTTACAAAATCGCCGGGACGCAATTCCATTAACGTTTTTAAGGTAATGGCATCGGTTTTCGAAAACCCGCTTTTTAAGGTGTATTTATGGTGACGTTCAAATATTTGATGGTCGGTAAAGCAGACTATTTTTTTATCAATATCAATAAAACCGGCAGCAATAGTTGTTGATGCAGCGCCGTTTTCATTAACATGCGGAATAATAGGCATGTATTCCACATTTGCTTTCAAGTCGGTAAATATTTCATGAAAACGTTCAGCCTGACGAACGTTACTCATGAAAATAAATAAATGATATCGTTGACTTTGATATTCTTTTAATTTGCTGATGAGTTGCTCGAAATTGCGATTAAACAACATTTGTGGAACGGCATTGAATGCTATTTCACTTGCGTTGTTGAAATTGGAATGCAATCCGAATTCAATATTAGAAAAGTTGCTGATTTCATCTAGTAAGAGGTCTGAAGAAATAAACAGTTGATCGGGAGGATTATTAATAAATGGATGCTCTCTATTTAATAATTTTTCTTTTTTTGCAACCTCAAACCAATCTAATGCTTTTTCGTAGCACTTATTAATTACTTCAAAAGTGTATTTGGCATCTTTAAACCAAATAATGGTATTATTTTGGAGCGAATTAAATAGAGATGATTTCTGTTCGCTGCCAAATTGTGTTTGTATATTGGGAATGATAGTAACTTGTGCTATCGATTTTGCTGATATTTGAGTTGTAGGGTCAAATACGCGGATGCTCTCTACTTCGTCGTCGTTGAGTTCTACACGATAAGGTAAATCGTTGCCAAATGAAAAAATATCGATAATTCCACCACGAACAGAGAATTGGCCCGGTTCATAAACAAAATCGGTTCGTTCGAAACCGTTTTCGGCTAAGAGGTCAATTATAAAATGGTCGTCGAGTTTTTCTCCTTTTTTTAGGAAAATGATGTTTTGATTGAGCACTTCCGCAACAACAAATTTTTCGACAAGTGCTTCGGGATAGGTAACAATTATTTCTCCTCGGGTAGCAGAATGTGTTATTTTATTTATTGCCTCGGTGCGCAATAGCACACTGTTGGTATTTACTTCTTCAAACGACCCTTCCTTTTTAAATGAATCGGGGATATATAGAATATCCTTTTTCTTTAATAATGTTTCCAGATCATTAAGAAAATAGGCGGCTTCTTCTTTATCGTTAAGAATAAAAAGATGGTGATGATGAAGATTTTTGTAGATGCCGGCAACAACAAACGACAGTAATGAGCCTGCAATGCCCTTCAGATGCAGGTTTACGGGCTTTTCCGTATTTGCAATCTGTCCAATAATTTTATTAACTCTTTCATCCTGCTCTCGGTATACCGTGAGCAATTCAGGCAAATCCATGACAGTAATGCAAAGGTAAGTGAATTAACTGTTATAAATCGTGATTAACGAGTGTCATTTACCATAATTTCGTGTAATTATATGTTGCAGTGCAGATTTGATTGATTGGTTGAAGTATTTTTTACTTCTAAACTTTTTACAGCACCTTTGTGTTTACTCATAAAAAGTTAAGATGTTCACTTGGCAAACAGGCATAGTAAAGGAAGTATTAGTGCGCACGGGAAATACGCGCAGTTTTTTTATTGAAGTACCGGAGACGCAAAAATTTGAGTTTATTGCAGGACAATTCGTAACACTCGATTTGCCCATAAGCGAACGCTCAAGTCAGCGCATGCGCAGTTATTCTATCGCTTCGGCACCTGAAAATAACAATGTATTTGAATTATTGGTAAGTCATAAAGAAGGCGGACTCGGCTCTACCTATTTATTTGAAGATGCAACTCCGGGAACAACAATTAAATTTCGCGGACCGGCAGGAAAATTTGTTTTACCCGAAACAATCGAACGACCAATGGTAATGATTTGCACCGGAACAGGCATAGCACCATTTAGGTCGCAAATTTTGCATTTATTACACAACAATATTGCTACACCCGAAATTCATTTGGTTTTTGGCACCAGAACAGAAAGAGATATTTTATATCACCAAGAATTTTTAAAACTTCAAGAATCATACCCACGATTCAAATATCACGTAGCATTGAGCCGACACGAAACACACGAATGGGAAGGTGCAAAAGGTTATGTGCACGATGTATATGCTGAAATTTGCGACCAAGGAAAATCGGAAATGGATTTTTATTTATGCGGATGGCGCAACATGGTAAATGATGCTAAAACTAAAATAGCCGAATTAGGATATTCCAAGGACAATATTCATTTTGAAGTTTATGATTAATGTAATTGTCCCCCATTTATTCAGCCCGGCAAGCGCATTTACTATTACATAAGAACTTGGTAGGATTTAAAAAATTTAACAAGATTGATCAAAATTTAACAAGATTTTAAATTTAAATTGGAATGAGGGAGATATATATTTAAGCATAAGTTTCTTTAAATATTGTTCATATTTACTTCAAGCCCGGTTGCTATCGGATATCAAAATCGATACAAAGTACAAAAACCCATCCTACTGATTTAGCGCCTTTTGCGTGGGTTTATTTTGCGAACTTTGCGAGAAACAAGCACATCAAACCGCAAACAAGTAGCTACTTAAAACAAGTAACAGATTAATGCTTAAATAAACTTTCTAAAATATCATAAGACCTTAACTCCCCAAAATCGGAAATATGAAGACGATAATATATAAGCAGTTGCTGCAATATAATTTTTCTTTCCGCAGCTAATAATTTTATTTGATCGTAGTTTTTTAATTCCGGTTCAATAATGCCTCTAAATTTTATTGATAATTGCTCATTTAAAAAATGATTGTGTGTCGGACGTTCTTCAACAAACAAACCTTCTTTTAAATCGAAAAATGTTTCGGGTGAAGAAGTTGGGTAGCAGCCCAAATATTTAGTAAGTGCCAATAAAAACCAAATGTGATGATTAGCTAAGGGCTTATCCGTTTGATCAAGATCAATAAATATTTCAAATAAAAAATCGAATAGTGCTTCATTTGTTTCGTGCTCTTTTACTATTTTATTTAAAATTTCGAGATAAAAAATTAATAACGAGCTTTTCACAATATTAAATGGCAAGTCCTCATAAATATGCGCAAAACCACATTCACTGATGCGCAATAAATTAGCATCTTCTTTATGATACACCACCATGTCTAACAAATTACCATGCTGATACAATGCCGCCTTCGATTTCCCCTTTGATGAGCGCACGCCATTTATAATATACGATTGCACACCAAACAATTCTGTATAAGCTTTAATTATTACGCTCGATTCAGAGTATTTAGTTACCTTAAAAACAATTGCTCGCGTTTTGTGCAACATGGTGTAAAGGTAGGGAATGTTAGTATTTACTTTGGTGGGAACTTGTTTAAAAGCAAAATACTCTTTTTTTGTTTTATCGTAATATTTCAATTGAACTAAAAAATAATGAAGTTAAAGGCACAAAAAAAAGTTATAAAATTTCAACAATTAACTGTAGTTTTATTACCAATTCACTTAAACATAATTTTATGAAAATCAATTGCACGTTTATTGCACCAAAACTAATAACTAGCATGATTATTGCCGGGGGGGGGGTAGTTTTATTAACCTTTTCTAATTTACC
>JANMLV010000062.1:0-2464 GCA_031372705.1 Bacteroidota bacterium
TCGTGGCATTGAAGTACAGCGCTTTATTGATATATTTAAACCGGACCCGAGCGACGAAATGTTTAAACAAAATGACAAGCCGGCGAAGAAACAACCTGTAAAAACCGAAGAAGAAATTGAGTTTATTGAATTTGAGGAAGAGTAATACGGAGAAGTATACCAATGCATATAGCAAGTTATTGATTTTACTTCAACAGCCAAGTTTTAATTGATGCCACGCTCACAATCAAGAATTTATTACCTTAGCAAGCAGATTATGGAAGTATGAATATTTACGAGCGAAAGTATAGATGGAAAATAGTGCTCATTTTGTCGGCGTTAATTATCGTTGCTGCTTCGTTAATTTATACCGATAATTTGGCGACAAAACTGGCTCAGGAAGAGAAACAAAAGGTGGAGCAAATAGCAGATGTATATCATTATATTGCAACAGCAACCGATATTACTGATTACGGATTTTTAGTAGAATTAATTAAGGCAAATAAAACGGTGCCCATTATCTCAACCGATAATAGCGGAAATATTGTCGCTTCATTAAATCTTGATTCTGTTAAAATTGCCCAAGACTCACTTTATCTTCAAAAGAAATTATTGGAGATGAAAGATTTCGCCGAGCCGATTAAACTTGAAATCAGTGAAGATTTATATCAATTTGTGTATTACAAGCACTCGGTATTATATCAGCAACTTTTGTATTTCCCTTATGTTCAATTAGTAATTATTGCTGCATTTTTAATTGTGGCTTATACCTTGTTTAATACAGCCCGTAAATCGGAACAGAACCGCGTTTGGGTTGGTATGGCAAAAGAAACTGCGCACCAATTGGGAACACCAATTTCATCGTTGGTGGCCTGGGTTGAGTATTTGGAGCAATCGCCGGCAATGGAGGGCAAACAACAAGTGGTGGAAGAAATGGGCAAAGATGTTCAGAGATTGGAATTAATTGCAGATCGATTTTCAAAAGTAGGTTCTCAACCTGATTTAACAGATAAGAATTTAATTACTGAATTAGAACATTCCATCGATTATATCAAGCGACGTTCATCAAAAAAAGTGAGCTTCGATTTTCAGTATCCGGCTCCTGAAGTAACTGTAAAAATGAATGTTATTTTATTTAATTGGGTAATTGAAAATCTACTGAAAAATGCCTTAGATGCTATTGATGGAATAGGAGATATAACTATTAAAGTTGTGGATGATAATCAATACGCAGTCATCGACATCAGCGATAGCGGAAAGGGAATTCCACGTTCAAAACAACAAACGGTTTTTGAACCGGGATATAGCACAAAAAAGCGTGGTTGGGGACTCGGCTTAACACTTGCAAAGCGCATCACCGAAAGTTATCATAAAGGAAGAATATTTGTGAAGCAGAGTGCACCCGGAAAGGGAACTACATTTAGAATTATGTTACCTAAATCGTAATGAAATTGCGAATCTAAACTTATAATAATAACAATATAGGTTATTATAATTTAGTGCCACTCATATCCAAAATTCTGAAGAATTGATGTTCCGTAACAGGTGAAACTGAAAGTCTGCTAATTCTCACTAGCGGCATATCCTGCAAAGTTTCGTCTTTTTTAATTTCTTTAAGTGGTACTTCTTTTTTACATTTTTTTACAACCGTAACATCTACAGCACTCCAATCGCCCTCCGTTGCTGTTGGGTCAGGATAAGCTGTTTTAGTAACTTTTGCAATACCAACTACCGCTGAAACACCACCACTATGATAAAAAAAACATAAATCACCTTTTTGCATTGCACGTAAATGAATGCGTGCCGAATAATTTCTCACACCTGTCCACGCATCCGTTTTTTTCGCCACAAAATCATCCCACGAAAATGCCTCGGGTTCCGATTTAATTAACCAATAATTAATTGCCATAACGTAAAATTACTAAACTATTTACAACTTGATTTTTTCATATGAATATGAAGATTTGGTTCACCCACCTATTCAGTTGGGCAGGCGCGGAGAAAGGGAGAAGCGGAGACGCGAAGAAAACAGCCGGAAAGCCAATGTGCTGATTTGACGATGTGCTGATGAGCTAATTAAACAGCCAACTCCGCGGCTACGCTTCTCCATCTCTCCGCGTGAACAAGAAAAGGAACACAGATAGAACTGATTAAACGGATTAAGAACGGATTAGATTTTGAGGTGGAATGACGGCTGTTTCATTAGCACATCAGCATATTAGCACATCAGTACATTGGTTTAGGCTGTTTAATTGGTACATCTGCACATCGGTACATCTGCACATTATAAAAAAAGCCCCGCTTTTTCAAGCAGGGCTTTAACTAAATTAATGGCACTATCAAGCTTCTTTATCGTCTGTCGACTCTTCAGTTGCTTCATCAGAAACGTCTTCCACATTTTCTTCCGCTTTTTTAGCAGCTTTAGAAGAAGTTTTAGAATCGCTTTCCATTTTTTCTTTTAATTGAGAAAGTACATCCAGTTCAC
>JANMLV010000075.1:0-6361 GCA_031372705.1 Bacteroidota bacterium
GTAAAAATATCGCGGTGAATTCCGCCTACACCCGTTGCAGCACCTTGGTAAGGCTCGATAGCTGATGGATGATTATGACTTTCAATTTTAAATGCACAAGCTAAACCATCGCCAATATCGATAAGGCCTGCATTTTCTTCACCTGCTTCCACTAACATCTTTTTACCCTTGCGTGGTAATGTTTTGAGCAGGGTTATTGAGTTTTTATAGCTGCAATGTTCACTCCACATTACGCTAAATATGCTGAGTTCTGTAAAATTAGGTGTGCGACCTAATATAGTTTTGATGTGTTCAAATTCTTCGGCTAACAGACCTAATTGCTTGGCCTGTTCAATTGTAGCAAGTTGTTCGGACATTTTTATCGATTGAGGGACAAAATTAAGGTTGAAAAGGGAAAGTTTGGTGCATTTTTATTGTTTTTATGTTGACAAACGGGTGATTATTCCACGTAAGGAAAATTTGTGTTTGTGTATAAAACTTGGTGTTCATGCAAGTTAAGTGAAAAACTGAAAAGCAAATGAGCTAAAGAGTGGTTTAAAAATGCAAATGGCGCGGGTTTGAATAGATTTATGGTATCGGCCTATAGCAATCTAAAATAAGCAATGATGTGCTGATGAGGCATCCATTCTATCCGAATACCTGCCTAGTAATAATTTCCCTAATCAAATATGAAATAACCAAAAGTTTATCTTTACTGGATGTTGTTATACTTTATTCCCGGCATTTGGATGCTATTGCTAATTTTAGTGATAGCGCGAAGTCGATTTTTTAGGGTTGATGGCATTAGCAACACACTAACCCATGGTGCTTTTTTATTTAAGGTTTTGCTTGGCTTTGCAAATTATTATATTTGGTCAAATGTTATTGGTCATGGTGATAGTTTAAGATATTTTCATGATAGCTTAATTGTTTATAATAGCATATTCGATAATCCTCGTCATTACTTTGAGATGCTCACCCGTACTTCACTTGAAAATGTTCCTGAATATTTGAAATCTTATCAAAATCAATTATTTATTGAATGGCATGTAAAAGAATATCACATGGTCAGGTTAATGGCCATACTAAATGTTTTTACTTTCGGAAACGCATGGGCAAATATTGTAATTTTAACGTTTGTTGGATTTGCAACTTCAATTGGACTTTTTAAGGTTATAGTTAAACATATTTCAGCAGCAAGCCAACATCGCAAAATACTTTTTTTATTACTATTTTTCTTCCCTTCATTAATATTTTGGACCGGTGGTTTGTTAAAAGAAGCACCTGTATTTATACTGCTGTCAATTATTGTAATTCAAATACTTAAAACTACGGCTAAACCCTTAACATTTAAGGATTTGAAGGTTAATAAGCTAATTATTTTAATTGCGCTTGTATTATTGTTCTTAATTCGTGATTACGTAGCCTTACTAACTTTATTTAACCTGCTTATTTACACCACAGTAATTTATTTTAAACGACTAAATAAAAACCCATTTAGTACATTTACATTATTTACAATTTCGCTGGTTACTGCTTGTTTAATTATTCCTGTTGTGTTGCCGCAATTTAACTACTTTGAATATATAAAAAAAGAACAAACCTATTTTTTATCCGGCGGAGTTGATCCCGATTATACATTTAAAGTAATTGGCGATAGTGGAATTGAATTAATTAAATTAATTCCTTACGCAATAAATAACATCCTGTTTAGACCAAACATTTTGCATAGTCATGAAATTTTTAGAATTTATCAATCAATTGAATTGATTTTTGTTTGGATTGCTATTTGTATTTTGCTATACAGGATAATTAAGAATAAAATCAAATGGACACCGATTGCGATTTTATTTATTGTAATGAGTATCGAGCTGTTATTTATTTATGGAATGCTGGTAACAGATGCAGATACTTTAAGTCGATATAGAAGTATCCCTGTATTTTTTATCTTATTGTTCATGTTTATATCCTCCCAAAAAAAAGGCAACGAAACAAATCCTTTTTAAACTGAACACTTATACCTCAAAAAGGGTATTTTGTCAAATTAATGAAAAGTTCCATGTTCTGACTTTACTTTTGCGCTGTTTAGAATAAATCTAAATAATGAAAATAGTAAAAACATGGATCCTTTTTATCTGTATGTCAGGCTCAATAGCTAAGGCGCAGGTCAACATTGGTAAAGACTCCACCAGTTCTGCGAAATTTACAGTGCAGGGATATGGTGAAATGACATATAGTAATTTTAATTGGGAAACCTTTCCTGAAAAACGAAACACAATTGATTTGAATAGAGTAGTTTTTGAGCCGGAATATCGGTTTAACGATAAATTAAAATTAGAAATTGAGGTTGAATTTGAGCACGGCGGAACAGGTTCAACAATGGAATTCGACAGATTTGAGGAGTTTGGCGAATTTGAGGTGGAAATTGAAAAGGGCGGCGAAGTAACAATTGAGGCTTTAGAACTAGCGTGGCAAATTAAGCCCTGGCTTGAACTTAAAACCGGCAGAATTCGTGTTCCTTTTGGGCATTTATCGGCTTATGATGAACCACTTTCCTACATGACCACAGGTTTTAATAATGTCGAAGCAACATTAATTCCGGAAACTTGGTTTGAATATGGCATTGGAGCTGAAGCCAAATGGAAAAACTATACTATGCAATTAGTTTTAGTTAACGGACTTGACAATTCGGCATTTAGTTCAGCAAATTGGATACAACGTGGCAATCAAACTCGATTCGAATATGTAAATGCAGATGCATTTGCCCTTACAGCTCGTTTGGATTATTCAGTTAATGACGACATCGTTTGGGGCATAAGTTCATATATAGGAAATTCAACGCCCAATCGCCCAAAACCGGATATTACAGAAAACGGATTTGTACAACTATTTGATGGTCATGCGCATGCTGCCTTTTCCGGTTTCACAATTAATGCATTAGCATTGTCAGGTAAGCTTCAAAATTCAGCTATAATTACTGAAGCAAATCGAAATTTATCTAATAATCTTAATGTAAAACGCACGCCGGTTGCCGCTGCCGCATTCGGATATTTTATTGAGGCCGGATATAACATTTTATCCAAAATTTCAAATAAAACTAATCGGCTTGATATTTTTTGTGGATACTACTACTATGATTCAATGCATAAAACTAGTGGCGATGTTTTTAATAATCCGCGCTGGCAGCGCACTGAAATTAGAACTGGACTAAACTATGTATGGAATAAAAATATTGCTATCAAATCAGATTTCAATTTTAGAACCATAGGCATTCCCGAATTAAATAAAGAAAATACATTTACACTCGCATTTGCATATAGTTTTTAATCAATACAAATTTTAAAATATGTATACATATAAAAAAACTACCGGTTATACGCTCGCTTTTAGTTGTGCATTGGTGTTATTTTCATCATGCAAAGATGATGAAACTATACTTACAGATACTTATGACTTTCAACCGATTTTATCACATTTGGCAGCGCATGTCATTACTGAAACTTATGTCGATTTGCATGCCAAAAGTAACTTACTGGTTACAGCAACAGAAACACTTGCAGCAAGCCCAACGACAATCAATTTAAACAACGCACGGCAAGCTTGGCGCGATGCACGCAAACCTTGGGAACAATCTGAAGGATTTTTATTTGGTCCCGTGGCTACAAAAGGTATCGACCCATCTATTGATAGTTGGCCAGTTAATGTGGTAGACTTAGAAGCTGTGCTATCTGGCGGCGAGCCACTAACTGAGGAATATATTACCGGATTAGAGGGAACATTAAAAGGTTTCCATACAATTGAATTTTTATTATGGGGCGCCAATGGAGATAAATTAATTGGGGAATTTACAACACGTGAGTTTGAATACTTATCAGCTGTCACCAGGAGTTTAGAATATGATACTTATACACTGCAGTATAGTTGGAATAGCACAGGAGAAAATTTTCAAAAAGAGATATCCGAAGCCGGCGAAAATGGGAGTATTTATGTAAGTCAGAAATCAGCAATGCAAGAAATAATTAATGGAATGATTGCTATTGCAGATGAAGTTGGTAACGGAAAAATTTACGATCCTTTTTCACAATTAGATATCACACTTGAAGAAAGTAGATTTAGTGCAAACAGTAAAGAAGATTTTAAAGATAATATTAGAAGTATTCAAAATTTATATGAAGGCACCTATTTAATTAATGGCGCCGGCATAAGCAATTTTATTCAATTAAAAGATGCAGACCTTGATGATCAAATTAAATCTGAAATTCAACAAGCTATTGATTTAATTGAGGCAATTCCCGGCACTTTTACGGATGCAATTTTTGATAATCCAACTGCCGTAGAAGCCGCACAAGAATCTGTGCGTCAGCTACAAGAAGAATTACAAAGTAAAGTAAAGCCAATTATTGATGCCTATTAATTTAAATTTTAGAAAATCAAGGCGAAGTATTGCTATGTCATCGCTAGCAATACTTTCGCTTTTTTCATTCATATATAGTTGTGCCGTCGACGAAGCAATAAAAACGTGGTATAATCCAGATGAGTATGCGGCAGGAGGTGAAACAACTTTGTATGAAACTACTAGTGCGGCATTTTCTACACCTGCTCCTAATTTAAGTGCAACAGCACTTGCAAAGCATCTTGATGGCGATTTAACATTTGAAGCAACATTTGTAACTGCACCGGCAATAATAAATTCAGGATTAGGGCCAATATTTAATAATGTAAGTTGCATTAATTGTCACACTTTAGACGGAAGAGGCGCCACACCCAGTGTTTTTAGACTAAGTGTTCCGGGTTACGATTTACTTGGGGGGCCAAACCCTGCTCCGGGTTTTGGAGACCAATTACAAGATAAAGCAATAATTAATTCGATAGCAGAAGGAAAAGTAATTGTGAGTTACATAGAAGAATTTTATTCTTATCCTGATGGAACCCCTTATAGTTTGTTGCGCCCAATGGTAACCATTACAGATACTTATTTACCATTGCCCGCCGGTATAATGCTTTCCGTAAGAACGGCGCCACCGGTTTTTGGATTAGGTCTACTAGAGGCAATAGATGAATCAGAAATTATTTTGCAAGCAGATGAATACGATATTAACAGCGATGGAATCTCAGGTAAAGTAAATTTTGTTTGGGACGTTGCCTCAGGCACAAATAAAGTTGGGCGTTTCGGGTGGAAGGCAAATCAACCTAACCTCGACCAACAAACTGCTGCTGCGTTTAACGGGGATATGGGTATAACCAATCCACTTTTTAGTGCAGAATCTTGTGCCGGACAAGCGCAACATGATGGATTAACAGATGAGCCCGAGGTTGATTTTCAGTTTGTTGATGTTACTTCATTTTACACAAAAACATTAGCAGTTCCTGCACCTAGAAATTTAGATAACAGCCAAGTTAAAACGGGAAAGCAGCTATTTTTTGAAATTGGATGCGAAAATTGTCACCGACAAAAATGGACTACCGGCACTTTAACCAATATTCCTGAAGTAAGCAATCAAATTATTTATCCTTATACCGATATGTTATTGCATGATTTAGGACCTGGGCTGGCCGATAATCGTCCTGATTACCTGGCTGAAGGCTCAGAATGGAAAACTAGACCACTTTGGGGAATCGGATTAACCGCTTTAGCTAATGGCCATACTCGATTGCTTCATGATGCCCGGGCAAGAAACATTGAAGAAGCAATACTTTGGCATGGTGGAGAAGCAATTCAGGCCACTGAATCATTCAAGCACCTTAACGTTTCAGAAAGAGCCGCTTTGATAAAATTCTTAGAAGCGTTATAAGGACAATCTTATTTTATACATTATATTTTATTATATATGTAATATTTTGAAGCATTTATTAATTTTAGACTGCATTCAATCAAAATAGTTGATTTATTTCTCGCTATTTCCTCATTTTCCACATATAAAGTGGACAATTATCTATCAATTTCGAAAAAACCCCATAATTTTGCAGAAAATTAACCGGAATGATATCAAACAGATCCACTGCTATGGAACAGGTGCTTAATCGCAAGGCGATTGAGGTAAAAGTCCCTTCCACCCGAATTTCTGATTATTATGGTTCTAATGTGTTTAGCGATGAAGTAATGCGCAAGCACTTGAGTGAGGAAGCTTACTTCAGTGTTAAAGCCTCCATTTTACATGGCCAAAAAATAGACCGTAAAATTGCTGATCAGGTGGCAGCGAGCATGAAAGCTTGGGCAATGAGCAAAGGAGCAACACATTATACGCATTGGTTTCAGCCATTAACGGGTGCTACAGCCGAAAAGCATGATAGTTTTTTTACACCTAGCGGTCCGGCAGCAGGTATTGAAGTTTTTAGCGGTGGAGCTTTGGTTCAACAAGAACCTGATGCATCCAGTTTTCCG
>JANMLV010000097.1:0-73874 GCA_031372705.1 Bacteroidota bacterium
ACTTAAAGTATTTTTTATATACCAATTATTCTTACTTTTTACATGTCACATATTTTTCTTTTTATCTTAATTTTGCCGTTCTTTTTATTTTATATGATCTTGATGCTTCATGGAAGAAGATCAATGTGGTTTTTAAAACAATATGAAGAATTATATACTTTAGAAAAAGAAATTTCTAAATTCAAAATCGATTCTTTACCCAAAAATTTATTGCTCGAGGCCAAGCAAAAAGGTTTTGCCGACCGACAAATTGCCCACATGATGGGTTGCTTGGAAAGTCAAGTTTATAAACTTAGAGAAGACATGAACATCAATAGAGTTTATAAATTGGTTGATACATGCGCAGCCGAATTCAAAGCATTGACACCATATTATTACTCGACATTCGAAGCAGAAATTGAGTCAAAAGATGGTGAAAAATATGTTCACAACGAAAGTATTGTATCTGATAAAAAGAAAGTTGTTGTTTTGGGTTCAGGCCCAAACAGAATTGGGCAAGGAATAGAATTTGACTATTCTTGCGTTCACGGTGTTTTGGCTGCCAAAGAATGTGGCTATGAAACCATCATGATTAATTGCAATCCAGAAACGGTTTCGACAGATTTTGATACAGCAGATAAATTGTATTTTGAACCTGTTTTTTGGGAACATATTTATGATATTATCCGTCACGAAAAACCAGAAGGCGTTATTGTGCAATTAGGCGGACAAACAGCTTTGAAACTTGCCAAGCAACTGCATGAACGCGGTGTTAAAATTATTGGCACTTCTTATGACAACATGGATATTGCCGAAGATCGCGGTAGGTTTTCCGATTTATTAAAAGAATTAGGAATTCCGTATCCTGAATATGGTGCAGCCACAAATGTTGAAGAAGCAACTGAAGTTGCACATCGCATTGGTTATCCGGTGTTGGTGCGTCCGAGTTATGTGTTAGGCGGACAACGCATGCGGATTGTAATTAACGATGAAGAATTAGAGCGCAGTGTGATTGGCATTTTGAAACATTTTCCTGATAACCGCATTTTAATTGACCATTTTTTAGACAGAGCAGAGGAAGCGGAAATTGATGCTATTTGCGATGGGACCGACGTTCACGTAATGGGCATTATGGAACATATTGAACCGGCCGGAATTCACAGTGGTGATTCAAGTGCGGTATTGCCGCCATTTAATTTAAGCGCACATGTTATTGAGCAAATGGAAGCTTATACTGTTAAAATTGCGCATGCATTAAATATTCGCGGATTAATAAATATTCAGTTTGCCATTAAGAATGAAAAGGTTTATGTGATTGAAGCAAATCCTCGTGCTTCGCGCACCACTCCATTTATAGCAAAGGCTTATCAAATACCATATTTAAATGTGGCAACAAAAGTAATGTTGGGATATAAAAAATTATCTGATTTTACTTATGATAAAAAGTTGACCGGTTATGCCATTAAGGAACCTGTTTTCAGTTTCGATAAGTTTCCGAATGTAAATAAAGAACTAGGGCCTGAAATGAAATCGACAGGTGAAGCCATTAGGTTTATTGCCGATTTAACAGACCCTGCGTTTAGAGAAATGTATTCGAAAAAGAGCATGTATTTGAGTAGGTAGGATGAGGGATGAGAGATTAACAATGAGGGATGAGTAATTAGTAGTGACTGCAAACCCGGATGGGAAGAATTTCGAGTGCTCAATTTTCGAATTGATGAGTGATGAGCAATGAGTAATGAGCTGTGACTGCAAACCCGGATGGGAAGGATTCCGATTGTTCAATTTTCGAATAATGAAAAATATATGCATTTAATCGCATTTTACTTAACTCGCGCTAGCATACCTCTTCATTTTTCTCACTGATGATTTTCGAAGCAGTTGGCAATTTCGTTATAATTAGAATTATTAACTTTGTAACCTGAATAAAATTCAAACATGTCTGATCTAGCCTGGGTAGCAATAATAATTATCGTTTATATGGTTGTAATTAAACCGATGATGCAAGGAATGGTAAATCAGCAGGGTAAAGGTAAATCAACACAGCCGAAAACGCCCGGCACGCCGCCACAAAAGCAGCAAGGAAAAGATGGTGATTATGTAGATTATGAGGAAGTGAAATAAAATGGAAAGCAGCAACAAATGTGGTAGTTAAATTGCATAAAAAAACCGGATACATAATTTAATATCCGGTTTTTAATTTTCTTAAATTAGTTATAAACCAAGAGTAACACCTAATTTCAAGTAAGCAATATCATACCCAATTTCGGCAAAGGCACCAAGATTTTCACTGAACATGTATTTTCCACCTACGCTAAAAGCATAGTATAGGTTCATATAAGTGTCTGATTGATCCAAACTTCCATTCCAAAACGGGTCAGAATTAGTGTATTTATATGTTTGAGCCCATAATCCAAGACTTAAAGCACCATATAAATCTATATTTTCTGCATCTAAAATTAGGTGGTATGTGCCCCTTGCACCAATTACAAAATTTGACCATTTGTAATCCCATTCGTAGCCAACATAAGCATAGTTTGCATTTGCGGAGGAAAATCCAAGGAAGCCTCCAATGCCGATATTCCCAGGTCCAACTTCATCCATAATTCCTTTGTCATAAGACAAGAATATCGTTGGCGTGCGACTATAATCTGAGCCTGACAAATAAGAATAGCTATAATACCCACCAAGGCCAATACCTACATTGAGATGTGAAACGCCTTCATAAAACACCTGTGAATTGGCTGATTTACTTGCTAATGTCATACTAATGACACTTAGAATAACTAAGAGTTTGTTTTTCATAATAGTGTTGTTTGTTGCAAATATATGACAAAAGTGCACCTCAAAAGTAAGGTTATCAACAAAAACGGAGGTGATTTTTGTCAAATGCTACACCATATCCATTGGCATTATATGGTCGCTATTGGGGTTTTTCGCAACAACAAAACAAACATGGCAAAATGTTGCATTGGTTGCAACATCCAAAAGCTTACTTAAACAGATTGCCCACTTTCTCTTTAATTGCTTTAGCGGCTTCCTCTGTTTTTTCAGCAACATCTTTTAGGACTTCTTGCGATTTTTCTTTCGCTTCCACTGCTGCATCCATAAATGTTTCTTTGAGGCTGTCTGAAAACTTTTCGCCATTGAGCATATTGTCTATCTGTGAATGGAGTGTTTTTGGCATCCTGTCTTTTAAATATTGAGCAACAGTTGCTATACTTTGTGTCGCTTGTTCATCGCTAATGTTAGCTGTAGATTTTACTTTTTCGATTAAGTCGTTCATAGTATAGAATTTAAGTGTTAAATCATTTTTATTTAAAACAGGATAATTTTTTAATTGATTCCCTAAAATAGTCAAATAAATTAATTCTACCAAAAAAAAATTATGTTCTAATAGTTTGGCACATTGTTTAATAATGGGATAAGGAAAATTATATTGGCATATGAGTAAAGATTCCACAATTTAAAACAATTGGTAAAACGCTAAACCCTTACGAACAAAGTGTTTCGGCTGATGGCACTATAGTTGCACCTCTATTTGTAAATTATTGTCTATGAAAACGTTAAAGATGAAACTAAGTTTACTTCCGGTTATTATAATCATGATAGTCGGATTCACCTCATGTAGCGACAACTCTGAAAATAGCAGCGCAGCAAGAGTAAATATTTTTTTAACCGATGCGCCTGCAGATTACGATGCTGTTTACATTGATATTCAATCGATTGAAATAATTTCAGATGCGGGCACGCATACGTATCCTTTATTAAATCCCGGCATATATGATTTACTGCAATTTAATAATGGGGTAGACACCTTAATGATTTCTGAGGATGTTTCTCCGCGAACCGTTTCACAAATCAGATTAATTTTAGGTGATAACAATAGTGTAGTGGTTGATGGTATTACTTATCCATTAGCGACACCATCGGCACAAACTTCAGGCCTTAAATTAAATGTTCATTACACTTTTGAAGCAGGCCTAGTATATAACCTATGGTTAGATTTTGATGCAGAGCAGTCTATAGTTACAACCGGTGGTGGAGGCTATTCATTGAAACCTGTAATCAGGGTTTATACGGAAGTGGAATCGGGTGGTATTGCCGGTAATATTTTTCCATTTGACGCTGCATACCATGTAAGTGCAATTACGCCAACCGATACTTTTGGAACAGCCATTAGTGGTGATGGCAGTTTTTTGATTGGAGGGCTGGTTGCAGGAACATATTCTGTTCAATTTTCAGCAGTTGCAGGATTTAGCGACATCACTATTCCGGGTGTTGTTGTTGCTAACGGCGCAATTACATCGACGGGAGAAATTATTATACCGTTATAAGTTCATTGGTACGCATAAAAAAGCGGACTGTGCAAATTGCTCAGTCCGCTTTTTTATTTTATGGTTTAGATTTAAATTTTACCAACCATATTCATTGGTATAACCCATTCATCAAATTCTTCCGCAGTTAAATATCCTAATTCCACAGCAACCTGTTTTAAAGTTTTATTTTGTTTATGTGCAGTTTGTGCAATTTCGGCTGCTTTGTAGTAGCCGATTTTTGTGTTTAGTGCCGTAACAAGCATCAGAGAATTATCAACGTGCTTTTTAATATTGGCTTCAATAGGTTCAATTCCTACAGCACAATTATCGTTAAATGATGTACATGCATCGCCAATTAATCGCGCACTGTGTAAGAAATTATAAATCATTAACGGTTTAAATACATTTAATTCAAAATGTCCTGTTGCGCCGCCAATGTTTATTGCTACATCGTTGCCCATAACTTGTGCAGCTACCATAGTTAGTGCTTCACATTGTGTTGGATTAACTTTTCCGGGCATAATAGATGAGCCCGGCTCGTTATCAGGAATATGAATTTCTCCAATACCACTTCTTGGCCCGCTCGATAGCATTCTAATATCGTTACCAATTTTCATTAACGAAACAGCAACCGTTTTTAAAGCGCCGTGTGCTTCAACAATGGCATCGTGCGCAGCCAATGCTTCAAATTTATTCTCAGCAGTAATAAATGGTAGTCCCGTTAATTGTGCAATATTTTTTGCCACTAAAACATCGTAACCATCCGGAGTATTTATTCCGGTGCCAACAGCTGTTCCGCCTAATGCAAGTTCACTTAAGTGAGCTAGTGAATTATTAATTGCCTTTAACCCGTGGCTCAATTGCGCAACATAACCACTCATTTCTTGTCCCAATGTTAATGGCGTTGCATCCATAAAATGTGTGCGGCCAATTTTCACAACATGCATAAATGCCTTTGATTTAGCATCTAATGTGTCGCGTAATTTTGTAATACCCGGAATGGTATTTTCCATTAAAATTTTATACGCAGCTATATGCATTGCTGTTGGGAAAGTATCGTTCGACGATTGTGATTTATTTACATCATCGTTCGGGTGAATAGATTTTTTTTCATCCATCAAACTACCGCCCATAATTACGTGACCGCGATAAGCAACAACCTCATTCATGTTCATATTGCTTTGTGTACCGCTACCGGTTTGCCATACTACAAGTGGAAACTGATCGTTTAATTTACCTGCAAGTATTTCATCGCATACAATGCCAATCATATCGCTCTTTTCTTTATCGAGCACACCGAGTTGGTTATTAGTAATTGCTGCAGCTTTTTTCAAGTAAGCAAATGCAGCAATAATTTCTTTCGGCATTTTATTAATATCCTGCGCAATAGGAAAATTCATAATTGAACGCTGTGTTTGCGCGCCCCAATAAACATCGGCCGGTACATCAACCACGCCCATGGTATCTTTTTCTTTACGGTAGTTCATTTGTTTGAAATTATTTAATAAGCAGAAGCACAATGGTTAGCAGTAAGTTAATTTATTAGTCGCCAACCCTTTGCTAATTTTGATTAAACAGTCATTATTTCTTGTTCTTTTACTGAGAGGTGTTTTTCAACTTCTGCAATAAATCTGTCGGTGAGTTTTTGTACTTGGTCTTCACCATCTTTACCCATGTCTTCCGGCAAGCCGTCTTTAATAAGTTTTTTAATTTCTTCGTTGGCATCTTTTCTGAAGTTACGAATTACCACTTTTGTGCTTTCGCCCATGTGTTTAATTTGTTTTACCAGGTCGCGCCTTCTTTCTTCAGTGAGAGGTGGCATAATTAAGCGTATTACATCTCCATTATTAACCGGAGTTAATCCGATGTTTGCAGCAAGAATTGCTTTTTCTATTTCGCCAAGCATTTTTTTATCCCAAGCCTGAATAGTAATTGTTCGTGCGTCAGGAATCGACAAGTTGCTTACTTGGCTAAGAGGAGATTGTGCACCGTAATACTCCACTCTGATGTTATCTAAAATGGCAACACTTGCCCTACCGGCTCTTACGTGTGACAATTCAACTTCAAGATGTTTGATAGATTTTTGCATGCTGTCCAGAGCCATTTCAATGGTTAAACTAAGTTCATCTTCGTGCATATTTGTAAGATTTTATTTATCTGTATTTTTTATTTTCCTGTTACCAATGTACCAACATTATTCCCATGAATTAATTGTTCAAGGTTGCCCTTTTTGTTCATATCGAATACAATTATTGGCAAATTATTTTCTTCGCATAAAGTAAATGCGGTCATGTCCATAACATTTAAGTTACGAGAAATTACTTCTCTGAATGAAATGGTATCAAATTTAGTAGCTGTAGGGTCTTTTTCAGGGTCTGCTGTATAAACGCCATCAACTCTTGTGCCTTTTAAAATAACATCGGCTTCCACTTCAACGGCGCGTAAACTTGCAGCTGTATCGGTAGTAAAATATGGATTACCTGTTCCGGCTCCAAATATTACAATTCGGCCTTTTTCAAGATGTCGCACTGCGCGGCGGCGAATATAGGGCTCACAAATTTGCTCCATTTTTATGGCCGACAACATTCTTGTATACAAACCAACGTTTTCGAGTGCACTCTGCAATGCCATACCATTTATTACTGTTGCCAGCATTCCCATATAATCGCCTTGGGCGCGATCGATACCCGAACCAACTCCGCTCATACCTCTGAAAATATTTCCACCACCTATAACAATAGCAATTTGAACACCGGCTTCCGCTGCTGTTTTAATTTCCATTGCATATTCTTTTAAACGGGCCGGGTCGATACCGAAGTTTTGGTTGCCCATCAGCGCTTCACCGCTGAGCTTTAGAAGTATTCGCTTGTATTTGAGACTCATTGAGGCAAAGTTAATACTTATCATTAAGAGATAACAGACTGAATGCGGAATAATTAGCCAATTAGCGAATTAGCAAATTAGCTAATTAAAACAGCCAATGAACAGCCGGAGCAGCCAATTTGCTAATGTGCTAATTAGCTGATTAGCTAATGTAACAGCCGGAGCAGCCAATGTGCTAATGTGCTAATGTGCTAATTAGCTGATTAGCTGATTAGCTAATGTAACAGCCGGAGCAGCCAATGTGCAAATGTTACCAATGTACCGATGAACCAATTAAACAGCCGGGCTAATTAATGCGCTGATGTGGTTTCTTGCCAATTAGCTAATTTGCTAATTAGCTAATTAGTTTCCCGAATCCTTCGCAGCTATTGGATAAATTTCTTGGTGAATAAAATCTTTAGGGAAAGTTTCATCGCCGGGCCAGCCTAATTCTATGTCGCGACCGGAGTGAGGGATGTAGTTAGTTTTAAAGATATAATCCCAAATACTTAAACTGATTCCAAAATTAATGCCGTATCGTTTTTCTGGCGGCAATGTTTTGGCATGATGCCAGATATGCATTTGAGGGTTATTGAGAATATACTTAAGTGGACCTAATTGTAAGTTGATGTTTGCATGATTAAAGTGTCCGATTACTAGCGCAATTAAATTAGCCAAAATAAAATCGTTAATGCCAAAACCAATCATGGCCAATGGAAGATATTGAATGACGCGATACACCACATTCTCCATCCAATGAAAACGCAAATGCGCTGCAAACCCCATTTGCTTTACACTGTGATGCACTTTATGGAATTGCCATAAATAATTACTGCGATGCAATAGGCGATGAATATTCCATTGAATAAAATCTTTCAGTATAAAAGCGAATACAATTTTCAACCAAAATGGCAATGCATTAATTTCTATTGCAATACCATTGGTAATGCCGAAAAGTGCTAAAAAATCGTTGAACAATTGAACAACTATATTTGATACTGCATAAAATCCAACTAGCGAAAAAAGAAAGAAGTTAAAGAACATATAAAATGCATCCAACCAAAAATCTTCCCGAACTATTTTTTGATTTTTGCGCCATGGAAAAATTATTTCAAGCATCCAAACAATTAAGCTTATGCCAATAAGCCAATAAAAATAATTACCCCAGTGTGGGTTAATAATTTCATGTGACAGGTAATTCCAATACCCGGAAAACGAATCAATTATTATTTGAAGATATTTATTCATGTTCAAATTAATAGGTTGCCGGCAAAATTAGCCGGTGATAATAGAACCTTGGGTTATGTATATCACACAAACCTTTACATTATTCGTAAACTTTTTCGCCTTTTTTTAACCAAATACCCCATTTGGGAGAATATGCATGCACTTTATTGGTTGCTGCTGCATTGCTATCGTAAATGGGCAAACCTTGATTTACCCATTCAAAAATGCCACCGTATAAGTTTGTCGAATTTTTGAATCCTGCAATTTTTAACTTTTCAGTAATTTTTTCAGAGCGATAACCAACCGAACAATAAACTACAACTTTAGCATCTCGACTTACGCTATCGAGCCGCGATATATTAAAATCATCATAGCCAATCCAAATTGCATTTTTAATATGACTAACATTATACTCAGCTTTTTCGCGTGCATCTAAATAAACTAAATTAGAATCTGCAGGAATATCAGCTATACCCATTTCCGGAACATTATGTGCCAGCAATGTTGATAGCATCAGGTCAAAACTTTTACTTTCTACATGAGCTTGGGCCTGTACATTTTTGATTGTCACAAAAAGTGATACAACCAAAATCAAGATTGCAACAATTATCATTTTTTTACTCATTTTATAACGAGATTTCACCTATAGGATACATTATATTTCAAGAAATAATTCCTCAATAATAATAAAAATGCCCATCAATAAAACAAACCACCCAAAAGCGCCTTTTAATTTGTTACCGTTCACAAATTTACTCAACCAAGAGCCAAAAAGTATGCCTGTAATGGTGAGCGCCGAAAATGTTAACATAAAAGTCCAATCAATATGCTGTCCTGCCTGAATATCGCCCGCAAAACCCACCATCGATTTTATGGCAATAATTAATAAAGATGTGCCAATTGCCATTCGCATTGGCAATTTCGCAAAAACCACCAGTGCAGGAATTATAAGAAAGCCGCCACCTGCACCAACCAGTCCTGTTAAGGTTCCAATTACTATACCTTCGGTGATAATCATCGGATAATTAAAATGTAACTTTTCGTCATAAACAGGGTCTGCAATTTTGCGCTGACGAATCATGCTTATGGATGCAACAATCATAATAACCGCAAAAAACAACAATAAACCAATATCTTTAGTTACGGCAAGGTTACCAATTTGAAATAAATTATCGGGAATTGCTTTCAATAAAAATGTTCTGGTTAAATAAACAGCAATTAAACTGGGGATGGAAAAAATGATAGCCGTTTTGTAACTAATTGTTTTCCTCCGCATATTAGGAATTGCGCCAATTAATGCTGTAAGTCCAACAATAAATAACGAATAGGCCGTGCTGAGTTCAGCTTCTATGTGAAATAAATAATACAGAACCGGAACAGTAAGAATACTACCTCCTGCTCCGAATAAACCGAGGGTTAATCCAACAATTATAGCGCCTAAATAACCGAATACTTCCATAAAAAAACCGCTTCGGCTTGGTGCCGAAGCGGTGTAAAAATAGGATTATTATTTATAGTGCCGAGTAACTTTTGTTACATCCACCCATTTTACTAATTACCTTGTTGCTCCCATTAATCTTTTAATAACCGGCGACAAAGCCAAAAGTGCCACACCCGCAACAACGGCATATAGAGCAAGTTGCTCGTAACCATTGGTATAACCAACCAGTTTTTCATAAGCAGTTGCATTATTGTCGGCAGCACTCATGCCTGCACCAAGTAATCCTGCAGCATATTGCCCGTAAGCACTTGCTAAGAACCACATACCCATCATTAAACCCTGCATTGGTTGAGGCGATAATTTTGTCATTAGCGACAAGCCGATTGGCGACAAGCACAATTCACCAAATGTAATAATGAAGTAACCTAAAGTGAATATTTCTAAAGAAGTTAAGCCTGTTTGCGTGTCGGCGAATTTAATGGTATAATAAAATACATAAAACGCTGCAGCAAGTAACAAAAATCCTAATCCGAATTTAGCCCCTGCATTTGGTTCCTTCTTTCTTTTCGCAAGCCAAATCCATACTAATCCGAGTAGCGGAGCAAACACAATAACAAATAATGAGTTTGCCGAGTTATTTACCACATTTGGATTAATTGGAATGCCAAACAATGAATTCTTTAAATTATTAAAAGCAAACAACGATAATGAACCACCGCTTTGCTCAAAAAATGCCCAGAAGAAAATAGAAAACACGATAAATATTAATGCCGCAGTTAATTTTTTTCTGGCAACATTATCATATTTGCGCATTTCGAATAATACATACAGTAAAGCAGCAGGTCCAACAATATACATAACCATGTCGGTATAGTTGCTATTCTTTACCAAGATTAAAATAAGTGGAATCGTAATTAATGAACCGACATAAGTTGCAATTTCATACATACGCTTTTTTGAAGCCGGCATGGCAATACTTAATGGCGATAAACCAATTGGCCCCATTGTTTTTTGTGTAAACCAAAAAGTAATAATACTGATGGTCATCACCACACCAACTAAGCCGAATGCAATACTCCAAGAAACATTTAAACCAAACCATACCATTATGATACCACCCATGAACGCACCCAAATTTATACCTGCATAAAACAAGCTGAAACCCGCGTCGCGCCTTGAATCGCCATCTTTATACAATTGCCCCACCATTGTCGAAATATTGGGTTTAAAGAACCCGGTTCCTATAATTGAAAAGCAAATACCGATATAGAAAAATTCTTCGGGCGAAATAGCGATAATAAATCCGCCGGCAATCATCATTAATGCCCCCCAGAAAAGCGACTTTCTGAAACCAAGAATTTTATCGGCGAATAAACCACCAATAAAAGTAAATGCATAAACAAAAGCTTGAATGGCACCGTATTGTAAATTGGCAGCTTTATCGGTTAATCCTAATTGGCTCGCCATAAAAACTGTTAACATACCGCGCATTCCATAAAAGCAGAAACGCTCCCACATTTCAACAGTAAATAAATACCATAATTGCTTAGGGTATTTTCCTGTAAATGACTGAATTTTTTCCAATTCAGGGTCCACCGGTGTTGGATGTTGTGCTTTTAATATTTCATCAATTGGTTCACTCATAAAATAGTATTTGCTGTTAAGATTAAATTAATTCACTCCTTTTTCCTTCATCACCCCATTGAGCCATTTTAACAATGCAAAAAGCATAGCTGCGGCAAGCATTACCAGAATGAAATTGGTAAAGAAAAATCCGCCTTTATTATCAGTTGCTTCGAAATTACTTGACAAAATTCCGGCCAATTTATTTCCTACTGATGTAGAGAGGAAAAATCCACCCATCATTAAAGCTGTTAAACGCGGTGGCGATAATTTACTTACTAATGATAGACCCATTGGCGATAAACATAATTCACCAATAGTAATAACACCATAAGTGGCTATTAACCATAAGCTGCTTGCTTTGTCGTTGGCAATATCTACAGACTTAACTGCAAGTACCATTACCAATGCACTCAATGCTGTAATAACTAAGCCGATTGCAATTTTTGTTGGCGTGCTGGGTTCTCTGCCCTTTTTGCGCATGAATCCAAAAACACCTACAACAAGTGGTGTAAGTAATACAACCCAGAACGGATTTATTGATTGATATAATTCAGTAGAAAACAACTTCAAATCGCCGCCGGGAGCAGGTCTGTTTTCTTCAGGTAAATTTTCGAAATACCGGTGTGAAGCACTGCGAATGGCTATCTCATCGGAAATAGCTTTTGCGCCATCTTCATTACCTGCTGCGGTTAGTGAATCACGCGTAGCTCCAAGTCCGCCCAAATAATTTTCGAAAGTGGCTTCATCATATTCAACTGAAGGATGATAATTAACAGTTTGCGCCATACCTATTCCTTCTGCCACATTGGCAACACCGTCGCTCATTTTGCGATGTGAATATTCTTCAGCCCAAACAGTAAGTGCATCACCATTTTGATGGAATACTGCCCAGAAAATTACAATACAAGCATACACACTTAACAAGGCTGCAATTGGTCGTCTATCTTCTTTATCGGAAGAAAACATTAAGTATAAGAAAAATGCAACAACCGGAACGCATCCAAAAATAAATGCATCGTTGGTATCTGTTCCTAATATATTACCATCAAGATTGTCGGGACCTGTTACGCCATTTATAAAATAACCTAATAAACCGAATCCAAACATTGGCAACAAAACTGCTCCCAAAATTTTACCGGTTGATAGGTCGCCCGGTTTTACAGGTTTTAATACATCAGCTTCTTTTATATGTTTTGTTCCTGCTGCAAATATTATCAAACCAATTATCATACCGATACCTGCGGCGGCAAATGCAAATCCCCAACCGTAGTTGATGCGCATAAATGCTGCTACGAAGTTGCAAAGAAATGCACCTACGTTAATACCCATGTAAAAAATGTTATAACCGGCGTCTTTGTTTGCTTTATATTTATCATCGTTATACAAATTACCAACCATGGTAGAAATATTCGGTTTGAAGAAACCATTACCTAAAATGATAAGTAGCAACGATATAAAAAACGCGTTCTCGTTGTGAATCGAAAGTCCCAAATACCCTGCAGCCATTAATGAGCCGCCAATAAATATGGATCTTCGGTAACCGAGAATCCTATCAGCAAGCAAACCGCCAATAAATGGTGTTAAATAAACAAGGCCGATGTAGGTACCGTAGATATCAGACTTTTTTTGTCCAGTAAAGCCCATTCCCCCGTTTTCCCATGCATCAATCATGTACAACGAAAAAATACCGAGCATTAAATAATAACCGAAACGTTCCCACATTTCGGTGAAAAAGAGCACATATAGCCCTTTTGGATGTAATGGTGAGGTTGGTTGACTCATGCGTATCCCTTTTTTTGGTGCTTAAAGATAAAAAGGTTTTACAAAGCACCTAATCTATGTCTCTCAATTCTTTGTTAGCAACGCCCTAAAAGGGCTGAGGTTTTGCGCCGAGATGACATTTAGTGCAAATGGTAACAAGCTGCATTTAGTGACCGCATGGTGTCAAAACCCTTTAAATTCAAGCCATTCAACGATTGGCAATCATCATAAAAACGCCACTATTTGCGGTAAGTACAGGTTTAGAGTACCTTTGCACCCAATTTAAAACAAAATTTTAAGGTGAGAAAAAGTAAGCTACAGCGATTTGCGGAGTTGAACACGTTTCCAAATGTGTTGCAGAATTTTAATTTTTTGCAACCTATTGTAGTTAATCACGAAAACAAACCCGTTGACCCGAAAGGCAAATGGAATAGTGATATTTTTAAAAACAACAATCCTGTAGTTTTAGAACTTGCTTGCGGAAAAGGAGAATACACCTGTGAAATGGCAATAGCCGACCCAAGCAGCAATTATATTGGAGTTGACATTAAGGGTAACAGGATGCACCGTGGAGCGAAACGCGCTATGGTAGAAAACATTGCTAATGCATTTTTTTTGCGCACCGATATTAATATTATTGCAACCTATTTTGCAGAAAATGAAGTAAGCGAAATTTGGATAACATTTCCTGACCCGCATCTCAAAAAAGGAAAAGAACAAAAGCGATTAAGCAGTGAACGATTTTTATCTTTTTATAAAAAGATTTTAAAACCAGGTGGTATAATTAACCTGAAAACGGATGACCCTACTTTATATACATTTACTTTAGAAACTGTAGCTGAAGGAGATAATACTTTATTATATGCAGATGATGATATTTATAGCAAACCGTTAGTTCATCCATTTTTAGAGATTAAAACGTATTACGAGAAAATGCATTTAGCGGGGAATAAAACCATTAAATATGTGCGGTTTAAAATTGGGAAGTAAGTTGCTATTTTCTCATACGCTGCTTATGAAACGCTAATGTTTCAGGCATTCCGGCACAGGCGAATGATATCTTGCTACCTTGTTTTGTTTTAATTTAATTAGTTATTGACTCCAACAATTCCGCTATCGCATCGAAGGATTTTATGCCGACTTCTTGTTCGGGAGAGCCTTTTAATTGGATGGCATTAATTGCAGTAATATCTATATTCGTTTCTGTAGATTCACTAAGGTCGAAAATATATTTTTCGTTGGAATTAATTAAAGATTCTTTTTCGGCGAATGGAATTATATAAAACAGCACTTCATTTAATATAACATTCGGTTTTAATGTGCGTGCTATTATGGGGAGATTAAATTTTTGTGCAGTAGGAATAATTTGTTCAACAAAATCGCTATCCACTTCAATAACATCCGGTTCAAAAAATTGAATAATATTATTGATGTTGTCTATATCTTGGTTGGCAAATTCTGCAACAATTTGAGGACCTGTAATCCAGCCTTTAATAGCGAGTGCATTTTGGGGAGATATATAATTTGGGGATTGCGGGTCGAAGCAAAATCCGATATAATTTACATCAAAAGCGGCAAAAAAACGTGCGTCAGTAAGATTGGTGATGGAACCTGCTTTTACAATTTTATTTAACATGCTGCAATTTTCGGGAGGATTTATCAGATTTTTACGATAAAATCGAATTAATTTGCACTATGGCTTCAAAATATGCGCCCGAAACATTTTTTGATCAGGTTTGGCAAGTGGTTAGGCTTATTCCGAAAGGAAGGGTGACTAATTATGGCAGTATTGCCAAATACTTGGGAACAGGTTTGAGTTCAAGGATGGTTGGCTGGGCTATGAATGCCAGTCATCATGCAAAACCTAAAGTTCCGGCACACCGTGTAGTAAACAGGAATGGACTGCTTACAGGAAAAGCACATTTTAATCCACCTGAAAAAATGGTTGAGCTATTAGAAAAAGAAGGCGTTAAGATTAAAAACGACCAAGTTGTTGATTACAAGTTGCTTTATTGGGATCCGGTTATTGAGCTTGGCGATCCGGATGTTCCGGGGCCGGGAGAGTTAGGGTGAATTGTATTTTTTTCACGCGGAGAGAGGGAGAAATGCAAATGTGTTAATGTGCAAATGTACCAATGTGCAAATGTGCAAATGAAACAGCCGGCAATCCGATTCAAAAAATCATATGTTTTAATACATGCAATTTATGATCATTTTTTTCACGCGGAGAGAAGGTGAAATGCAAATTTGTTAATGTGCAAATGTGCAAATGAAACAGCCGGCAATCCGTTCAAAAACTCATCTGTTATAATACGTGCAATTTATGGTCATTTTTTTCACGCGGAGAGAAGGAGAAATGCAAATGAATTAATGTGCAAATGTACCAATGTGCAAATGTGCAAATGAAACAGCCGGCAATCCGTTCAAAAAATCATCTGTTATAATACGTTCAATCTGTGTTTATTTATTCACGCGGAGAGAGGGAGAAATGCGAATGTGTTAATGTACAAATGTGCAAATGTGCAAATGAAACAGCCGGCAATCCGATTCAAAAAGTCATCTGTTATAATACGTTCAATCTGTGTCTATTTATTCACGCGGAGATAGGGAGAAATGCAGAACGTGGAGGGGTAAAAAGGTGGAGAAATGCAAATGTGTTAATGTGCAAATGTACCAATGTGCAAATGAAACAGCCGGCAATCCGTTCAAAAACTCATCTGTTATAATACGTACAATTTATGGTCATTTTTTTCACGCGGAGAGAAGGAGAAATGTAGAGGTTTATGGTAGGGGGATGGGGAAAATGCGATATACGAAACTTGGCTGCCATTGAATTATTATTAATAGGACAAAATTAATTTTACCTAAGTGAAAATTAATAACTATATTTGCACCCATGGAATTCAACTATAAACATAAATCTGCTAAGAAACGCATCCGGAATCGGTATGCTTAGCATATTTTATGTTTAAATAAAATATACAAGGCTTACCGAATTGGTAAGCCTTTTTTTATTGTCATAATTTAAACTAAATAGCATCAAAAAACAAATCAAATATGAACAACATTAACCAGCTGCTGCGCGCTGCAGCCGAATTTGGAACACCATTGTATGTGTACAATGAAGATACAATGACAAATAAATATGAAACACTGAAAAGTGCATTTTCAAACATCCCTGTAAAAATAAAATACGCCTGTAAAGCACTAACTAATATGCAGGTTTTAAAGCACTTCAAGGCATTAGGTGCAGGACTCGATGCTGTTGCCATTGAAGAAGTTCAACTTGGATTAATAGCCGGTTTTTTACCGGAAGAAATACTTTTTACTCCCAACGGTGTAAGCATGCAAGAAATAAACGAAGCAGTGCAACTTGGCGTAGTTATTAATATCGACAACATCAGCATTTTAGAACAATTTGGCAACCAATATCACAATACAGTTCCTTGTTGCATAAGACTAAACCCACATATTGAAGCCGGTGGGCATCATCATATTCAAACCGGACATATTGATAGTAAATTCGGAATTTCAATTTATCAACTTCGACATGTTTTACGGATTATTAAAGCACATGATATGAATGTTATCGGACTACACATGCATACCGGATCTGACATTTTAAACAGTAATGCATTTTTGCAAGGAGCCGATATTTTATTTGAAAGTGCATCGCAATTTACGGACATCCAATTCTTAGATTTCGGCAGCGGCTTCAAAGTTCCGTATAAAGAAGATGATGTTGCCACCGATGTAGTGGAATTAGGTATTAAACTAACAGAAAAATATAATGATTACTTTGGTAACGCCGAAAATAAACCTGAAATATGGTTTGAGCCAGGAAAATTTTTAGTGAGCGAAGCAGGAACATTGTTGGTTCAAGTAAATGTAATCAAACCAACTATGGCTACTGTTTTTGCCGGTGTAAACAGCGGACAGAATCACCTTATCAGGCCTATGTTTTACGATGCTTGGCACGATATCGTTAACATCAGTAATCCAAATGGCATTAAAAGAATTTATACTGTTGTAGGTTATATTTGTGAAACAGACACATTTGGCCGCGATCGTAAACTGAGCGAAACTAAAGAAGGTGATATCCTCGCCATTAAAAATGCGGGTGCTTACGGTTATTCAATGAGTAACAATTATAATAGTAGACTCCGTCCTGCTGAAGTGCTCATCAACAATAACAATAAAATGCAATTAATTCGCAAGAGAGAAACTTTAGAAGATTTATTGCGCAACCAAATAAATATTGAAGCAGAAATTAATATTTACGGCTAATATTATTCATTCAAAAACGGATTTTCCCGGCGTTCCTCGCCAATGGTTGTTGGCTGCATGTGGCCTGCATAAACTTTAGTATCATCCGGCAATGGCATTAACTTATCATTGATAGATTGCATTAAAGTGGCATAATTGCCTCCGGGAAGATCCGTTCTGCCAATTGAACGACGAAAAAGCACATCACCACTGACTATAAATTTGTCGTTCCTATTATAAAAACAAATGCTGGCAGGCGAATGCCCGGGTGCGAAAATCACTTCTAAAGTCGTTTTACCAAATTCCACAACTTCGCCTTCCTCAACAAATATTTCTGGCTCCGGTGATTTTTTGTAGTGCATACCCATTGTTGGCGCATAGTTTACCACTTCATGTAATACCGGTATCTCTCCTTTGTGCATTAAAAGTGGCACATTCCATGTATCGGCAACAAATTTGTTCCCCAAAACATGGTCAATATGACAATGTGTATTAATCAGATATTTGGGTTTTAGTCCTTTTTTTGTAATAAAATCGCTCAACTCCTCTTGTTCCTCCTTACTGTAACAACCGGGGTCAATTACAACGCATTCGCCGGTTTCATCGTATATTATATAAGTATTTTCGTAAAAAGGGTTAAAAGTAAAGCTAACAATATGGGCCATGAGATAAACGTTATTTTGTAAAATTTTGTTGAATACTTGAACTTTATGGCAAAACTACGTATTTTGCATTGGTGATGTCGCTTAATGGTATGAAAGATAAAGGATTTTTTTTGCTGTCGATTGTCGTTTTTTCGATACTGCTCCTACTGGGCCAATTTTCCTATGGACAAGGGACACAAGTTCAATTCGGTCAAAATCGTGTTCAGTACAAAGAATTTACATGGCAATTTTATGAAGGCGACCATTTTTTAGTTTATTTCAGTCAAGGTGGACAAAATTTAGGCAAGTTTACGGCTCAAATTGCCGAATCTGATTTGGTGCAAATTGAAGATTTACTCGACTATAAATTAAGCTCAAAACCGGAAATAATTGTTTACAATAATATCTCCGATTATAACCAAAGTAATTTTGCAATTGGCAAAGAAGAGCAATATAACATTGGCGGACAAACAAAAATTATTGGGAATAAAATATTTATTTATTTCGATGGCAACCATCAGCATTTAAGAAAACAAATTCGGGAAGGAGTTGGAAAAGTTTTAATAAACTCAATGATTTACGGTGGCAACTTACAAGAAATTGTACAAAATGCGGTGCTGCTAAATTTACCTGAATGGTTTACAGAAGGCTTAGTTTCATACATTGGTGAAGAATGGAATACCGAATTAGATAATCAGTTGCGCGAAGGTGTTATGAGCGGCCGGTACGAAAAGTTTAATAAGCTAACCGGCGAGGATGCGCGTTTTGCCGGACATGCACTTTGGTATTATATTGCTGAAAGCTATGGCGAAGCTACCATTCCGAATTTGTTGTATCTAATACGAATTAATCGCTCACTCGAAAATGGTTTCATTTTTGTTTTGGGCACCGGCGTAAATGGCACAATTGATGAATGGTACAAACACTTCCTAATCAAATACCAAAAAGAAGCAGTTGGAAAAATTAAACCTAGTACCGAAAATATCATACCGAGAAAAACAAAGAAAAACGCACAATATCATGAATTAGCTTTAAGTCCGGATGGAAAAAATATTGCCTACGCAATAGATGACCACGGAAAATTTAAAGTATTTATCCAAGAAATCGGCTCAAAAGAAACCGACAAAATAAAGAAAGGCGGATTAAAAACCAGAACCTTAGCTACTGACCTAAGTAATCCTTTAGTGTGCTGGAGCCCTGACGGCAAAAAGTTAGCAATCGTTTATGAAAAGCGATATAAAAATTTTATCACAACTTACGATACTGATAAAAAAGAAAAAGAAACTAAAGAACTTTCACGCTTTCAAAAAATTTTAGATGTAAGTTTTGCTAAAACAAATAGCAGACTCATCATGAGTGTGATGAATAACGGTCAAAGCGATATTTACATGTATCATTTGTTGAACGACCGTGTTGAACAACTCACTAACGACTATTTCGATGACTTAAATCCCGGATATGTGCAATTAAATAATGGTTACGAAGGAATTATTTTCGCATCAAATCGTGAAAAAGATTCATTGTACAACACCAGAACAGTAGATTCAATTTTACCGGTTGGCAACATGGATCTTTATTTCTACGATTACATACACAAATCAAAAAAACTGGTTAAGGTTACGCATACCAAAAAAATCAGCGAAACAGCACCTTTGCAATTCGACGAAAAACATTTTGCCTATTTAAGCGATCAAAACGGCATTATTAATAGGTTTGCAGGATATCTCGACAGTCTTTATGACCATACTGATACGTTGGTGTATTATCCTGACTCTATAGTTACAAATCCCCTATATGATTATACTGATTTAACCACATGGCCCAAATTTGACTCCATGTTGCTTGCCGATATCTATCGCGATACAGCTTATGTATTTCCGGTAACCAACTATGCAGGAAATATTATTGAGCATGATGTAAATTGGAAAACAGGAAAAATTTCCGAAGTATTTCAACAAGGAAAAGATAAAGTGTTTTTTATTACCAACGCACCGGGTGATATGAGTGCAATAAAAAACAATACGCTTGATAATACCACCTTTAGAAATTTCATCAACTTAAAAAAGAAAGACGACGAATTAGTTACCACAATTAATAATACTGATTCAGTTACTCAAGTTAAAACACAAACCATTATTACCAGCACCGATACTATTAAAAAGGAAATTGACGAAGGCATGTTTTTCCAAACAGATTTCCCGGAACCTGAACCGGAGCTGACAGAAGTAAACGAAGACCCTGTTGCACTTGGCCAATCAAGAAACCCTGAGCAGGAAAATATTAATACCGGAAAAAAATTCCGTTCATCGCGCATTGTTCCTTATCGACTTAAATTTAGTAGCGAGTTTGTAACCAGTCAACTCGACAATAGTTTGTTTATAAACAAATATGAAAGCTTTAATACAACCGGTGGCGTATATCAAACGCCAAACCTTGGTGCATTATTTACAGTAAGTATTAGCGACTTATTTGAAGATTATCGTTACACAGGCGGAATAAGATTCCCGACATCATTCTCGGGCGGCGAATATTATTTGTCGTACGATGATTTAAAACACCGATTAGACAAAAAGCTAACTTGGTATTACCAAAGTGAAAATGCGCAATATACATTCCAACCAACATGGTATCCATTAGTAGATGCAGGAATTAAATCAAATATTGTTGAAGGAAGTTTAAAATATCCGATTGATGTTATAAGAAGTATAAGAGGAAGTCTTTCTTACCGTGGTGAAAAAGTTGTTTTTCTTGCTAATGATACTTTTAGTTTAAACTTACCGAACTATAAAGAAGATTGGCTTTCTATGAAGTTAGAATATGTGCATGATAATACTTATCAGGTAATGACTAACATATTAAATGGCATGCGCTACAAAGTGTGGTTTGAAATTCATAAGCAATTTGAAGTTAATGCAGACCAGGGATTAAAAGTGAGTATCAATGATGGTTACATGGGCGTGTTTGGATTTGATTTCCGTCATTATCAAAAAATTCATCGTCAACTAACCTGGGCAAATCGCGTTGCCGGTGGTACTTCATTTGGGTCACAAAAATTAATTTATTATTTAGGTGGTGTCGATAGTTGGATTGCTCCGGTATTTAATCAAGATGTTGAAATTAATCAGGAAGCAGGATATGCATTCCAAACATTAGCAACAAATTTGCGTGGCTACGATCAAAATGCCAGAAATGGTAATGGATATGCAGTTTTCAATTCTGAATTACGATTACCGATTTTTTCATATCTCTTTAATAAACCGTTGCGCTCCGAATTTTTACGCAATTTTCAAGTTGTTGGATTTTATGATATTGGAACCGCTTGGGAAGGCGCATCACCATTCGAGGAAGACAATCCGTATACCGAATCTGAAATTTCGCAACAACCTATTACCGTAAATGTAAATTATTACCGCGACCCTGTAGTTATGGGAACAGGAGTTGGAATACGCACTACGCTGTTTGGATATTTTATCAGAGTAGACAGAGCACAACCACTTGATGCAAGCGGATTGGGTGACCCACGCTGGTATTTTTCATTAAGTTTAGATTTCTAAATTTTATTATTAATTCATATTAATTGCAGGTTGCGTAATTTTGCACTGTGAAGGCTTCGCTCAAAGCACATTTATTTATTCTTGGTGCAAACATTATTTATGGCGTTAATTATGCCATTGGAAAAACTGCATTGCAATATTTCGACCCATTTGGAATCGTTTTGATGCGCGTAACAGGAGCTGTTATTATTTTTACACTTCTGTATTATATCTCCGGTCGCGAAAAAATTGCACCCGGCGACCACAAGAAATTATTAATTGCATCGCTGTTCGGCGTGGTAATTAATCAACTCATGTTTTTTAAAGGGCTAAGCTTAACTTCTGAAATACACTCCGCACTCATTATGATTGCTACGCCGTTAATTGTATTAATAATGGCATGGATAATTTTGAAAGATAAAATAACCTGGTTAAAATCAGGCGGAATTATTATTGGAGCAATTGGTGTTGCCATGCTCATTTCATCAGGTGCAGCAGATGCATCATCACCTTCAAGTATTATTGGTGATTTATGTATTACCATCAACGCAACATCATATGCCATATTCCTTATCATTGCTAAACCATTAATGGCTAAATACTCGCCCTATACCATTGCCAGATGGATATTTACTTATGGAATTATATTTGTGTTACCATTTGGCATTCAATCGGTAATAGGTATTGAATGGCAGGGTATTCCTTCAATTGCGTTTTGGGCACTCGGTTTCGTAATTCTTGGCGCAACCGTGCTCGCTTATTTGTTTAATATTTTAGGCTTAAACTATGGCTCACCGGCTTTAGTAAGCATTTACATCTATACACAACCCGTAATTGCTACTATCATCGCTATTGCTCTAGGAAGCGATACCATTACCTTTAGTAAAGTAATTTCTGCCATTCTAGTTTTTGCAGGAGTAGCATTGGTAAGTTTTACCGGAACTAAAAAACCTTTGAATACAACAGTATAATTGTATTTTTGCGGTAAATTAGTTTGTATGATTATTTCAATGACAGGTTATGGACGCAGTACTTTTACCCTTGCCGGTAAAAACATTGTGTTAGAAATGAAGACGTTAAACAGTAAATCCTTCGATTTAAATCTCCGAATTGCCCCTTTATTCAAAGAATATGAAATCGAAATCCGCAACCTCTTAAACAAGGCAATCATGCGCGGAAAAACGGACTGCACTTTAGGTTACGAATTAGCTGATGATAAAGGTGGTGAAATAAACCCAACAGCAGTTAAAGAATATTATCGCCAGCTTAAAAGCATTGCAAACGATTTAAGTGTTGATGACAGCAGAATATTCGATTTAGTTTTCAGGCTGCCGAATGTTACCACAACTTCAACTGAAAGCTTAAGTGAAGAACAATGGAATGAAGTAAGCCTTCAAATTGAACGCGCAGCAAATCAACTCAATAAATTCAGAGCCGATGAAGGTGCAAACTTGCAAAAAGATCTTGTTATTCGAGTTCAGTTAATGTTAGAAGCACTTAAAGAAGTTGAAGATCTTGACCCTTCAAGAATGGAACAACAACGCACTAAAATGTTTTCCGATTTACAAAATTATATGGGCGGTGAAGACATTGATAAAAACAGATTCGAACAAGAGCTGATTTTTTATCTTGAAAAAATGGATATCACCGAAGAAGTAACCAGACTGCGCTCTCATTGCAATTACTTTATGGAAACAATGAATGACAATACAAATGAAAAAGGCAAGAAGCTCGGATTTATTTGTCAGGAAATGAATCGTGAAATAAATACAATTGGCTCAAAATCATATCATGCCGAAATGCAACGCAAAGTAGTTGTTATGAAAGATGAATTAGAAAAAATGAAAGAACAACTTAATAATGTTTTATAATGCAGGGTAAACTTGTAATTGTAACAGCTCCGTCAGGTGCAGGAAAAACTACAATAGTTAAACATTTATTGGCAGCAGAACCAAATTTAGTTTTCTCTGTTTCGGCTACCACACGTCCAATCCGCAATATGGAGGTTGATGGTAAAGATTATTATTTTTTAACCATGGAAACTTTTCAACAAAAAGTAGAAGCAGATGCTTTTGTTGAATGGGAAGAAGTTTATCCCGGTAAATGTTACGGTACACTTAAAAGTGAAGTTGAGCGCATCTGGAATTCCGGAAAACATGTAATTTTTGATGTTGATGTTAAAGGCGCTTTAGCATTAAAAAACAAGTATCCTGAACACACAATTTCAATATTTATAAAACCACCTTCGCTCGAAATTCTTGTTGAACGATTAAAAAATCGCAATACGGAAACACCCGAAACACTTGCAATAAGAACCGAGCGAATGAAATACGAACTCACCTTTGCTCGGTATTTCGACCATGTAATTGTTAATGATAATTTAGACACAGCTAAACGGGAAGCACAAACCTTGGTGCATAATTTTTTGTTGCCGTAACAGGAAAGAACCGATTTTTCTTTACATTTACAGCACAACAGCAAGCATGGTTACTTCAATCACACAAGGAGTTAAGGTTAGCGTTGAAACATTTTTTCAACCGGATTATTCGCGTAAAGGCGAATTTGTGTTCGCTTACAGAATAACAATTGAAAACAAAAGCGAGTTTACCGTTCAGCTAATGCGCAGACACTGGCGTATTTATGATGGCATTGGCGTTTGGCGCGATGTTGAAGGTGAAGGCGTTGTAGGAGAAACACCCATTATGGAACCCGGGCATTTACATCAATACGTTTCAGGCTGCCATCTTATAGCTCCAATGGGCAAAATGAAAGGCACTTACCTCATGCTCAGAACCGGCGATGGCAACTATTTTGATGTTATTATTCCTGAATTTCAAATGATTGCACCATTCTTGTTAAACTAATTTCAGTCTTCAGGATTGTATCCCGACATTTTCAAAAATCTCAAGGCATCCATTTCATAAAACAGTGTTAGGAGGTCCGTTTCAGGATTTTCTTTCATGTATGACCTAACAATTTGCCAACCGGCCCAGGCTGCAACCCTTCCCGGTGCTGCATCCGGCATCCCTACCGAAGTAGGAGCTTCATCCAAATATCTGCGATGGTCGTCGGTACGCTTCGAAAATAATAACTCCTCTCCTGCTAAAAACTTCCATATTTCTGCTTCATTAGCATCACACCACTCAATTTGAGCATCGGAATATCCCATTTTTATTGAATCAGGCATATTGGGCAACACGCAATCCAAGTAATAAAGCATCTTGCCTTCCCTCAACATGGCATCCAACAAGCTAAGCTCCATCCCGGGAACCGGAATGCTACCGTCCATTAAACTGCGCATTACATTTAAAGCAATAAATGGTCTGTCGAAGCGAAAAGTAAGATACAATGGCATGTTATTCTCGAAATTACCATAATAGGCAAAGTTTTGTCCCATATACATATCAAGCTCAATACCCATTGTTTCATCATCAAAAAGCGTTTGATATACAAAAGGCCCGGTATAGGTATACAATTGCGGTAGTGCACTATCAGGGAAGTAATACTTAAAATACCGGTATGCAGTTGAAATTTCCGCTTCTACATCATCCATTTTGGCATACACTAACTTTATGGTATCATTTAATCTGCTCATCCATTCATTGCCTAATGTATTTGAAAATAACGAGTCATAAACATCATATTCGGCAGTAGTATCATCTACCGAAAGTCCCCAAAAATTGCGATAATAAGCCGCAAACACTTCGGGATGCGCCGCTTCAATTTTCGCGAAAACCGATTTGTAATTGGTCGCATTAGCCTCCGACATCATCGTTTCGAGTCGCAAAATAGAAACTTCCTGCTCCGGAATGTCTGAAATATCAGGGTGCGGATTGTCGTTTTTGTTCCCGCAACCGGCCACCACAAACCATGTAAACGAAATCATGCAAAGAATTACAAAAAATAACTTATGTTTGTGCACCATGTAAAATATTTAAATCAAATGTAAAACTAATAAGCTATGAAGAAAATTATATTATCAAGCCTGTTTTTTTGCGCAATACTTACAACATTGCACGCTCAGGAATTTAGATTTGGCCTTACCGCTTCTCCGGTTTTCGACTGGTCGAAGGTAGATGGCGGATTATATGAAGGCGAAGGTACTAAAGCCGGTTTTCAATATGGACTACTTTTAGACCAAACTATTGGCAGTGTTGAACGCTATGCTTTTTCAACCGGTGTCATTATTAATTATGCTAACGTTGGTGTTTCTTTTACTGATACAGCTACAGATATTAAAGCAACTTGGACTGCCAGAACTCAATACATAGAAATACCGTTAACTGTGCGTCTCAGAACCAATGAAATTAATTATTTCAGCTATTATGGACAATTTGGATTAACACCGGGTTTTTGCATCAAATCACGTGGCGACTTAGTAATTAATGATGTCTCTATAGCCGATGATGTAAATCTAAGAGAAACCGATAATTTGACAGGTTCTCAATATCAACTTTTCAATATTAGCCTTACACTTGGCGTTGGAACAGAATACTCTATTGCAGAAAATACTAATCTCATTGCAGGAATCTTTTTCCAAAACGGATTTGCCAATTTCATTGATGACGATGTTGATGATAATAACGCGTACCTTAAACAACTTGGTATAAGACTTGGAGTGTTGTTCTGAGACCGGATAACAAAATAAAAAATTAACTTTGTCACGCTCAATAGGCGTGACATTTTTTTTATGAAGATAGCATTAGCCCAAATAAACGTTCACATCGGCAATTTTGAATCTAATTTCAATAAAATTGCACACTATATTCAGGAAGCTGAAAATCGCAAAGCTGATATTATTCTTTTTCCTGAATTAAGTGTTTGTGGATACCCACCAAGAGATTTTCTCGACTTTGATGATTTTGTAGATAAATGCTATGAAGTAATCGAAAAAATTAAACCATTAACAAAACACATTGCAGTTGTTGTCGGCTCACCAAGTCGCAACCCGAAAATTGAAGGAAAAGATTTACACAACTCTGCTTTCTTTATTTATGAAGGTGAGATAAAGCATATCGTTAATAAGGCATTATTACCTACGTATGATATATTTGATGAGTACAGATATTTTGAGCCGGCAACCGAATTTCAAAATATAATATTTAAAGGCCGCAAAATTGCTTTAACTGTTTGTGAAGATTTATGGAACGTGGGCAACGATAACCCGATGTACAAAGCGTGCCCAATGGATGTGCTCATTAAAGATAAAATTCAACCCGAAGTAATGTTGAATATATCTGCATCACCATTCGATTATGACCATGCAGAAGGACGCATTGCAACTTTAAAAGCAAATACTGCCAAATATAAAATCCCGGTATTTTATGTAAATCATTGCGGAGCACAAACCGATTTAATTTTTGATGGTGGCAGTATTATTGTTAATGCCAATTCAGTTGTATTTGATGAAATGATTTATTTTGAAGAAGCGCTGCAAGTGTATGATTTAGATGAAGTAATTGCATCAGCACAAACACAAATAGTTGACAAGGTTCAACCCAAAGAAAAAATTGAATTAATATATCGCGCATTAGTTACGGGCATTAAAAATTACTTTGAAAAATTAGGATTTAAAAAAGCAATTTTAGGATTAAGCGGTGGTATCGACTCAGCACTTACAGCCGTGTTGGCGGCAGAAGCATTAGGTAAAGAAAACGTTTGGGGTTTACTTATGCCATCGCAATACTCTACCGGGCACTCTGTAACAGATGCACTGGAACTGGCAAAAAATATTGGTATTAAACACGATACTATCGCCATTAAAAACATGTACGACACAGTGTTGCATGAATTAACACCTTTATTTGACGGTAAATCATTCGACGTAACCGAAGAAAATATTCAAGCTCGATTACGTGGCTTAACCTTAATGGCAATGTGCAATAAGCATGGATACATTTTATTAAACACTACTAATAAAAGTGAAGCCGCTGTTGGCTATGGTACATTATATGGCGATTTATGCGGCGGTTTAGCTGTGCTTGCCGATGTATATAAAACGGAAGTATATAAAATGGTTGCTTATATCAATCGCGATAAAGAAATTATTCCGCAACACATCATTACAAAAGCACCAAGTGCCGAATTACGCCCGGGTCAAAAAGACCAAGACTCATTGCCACCTTATGATATTTTAGATAGCATTTTATTTCAGTATATAGAATTGTCGCAAAGTCCACAAGACATCCTTGCGCTTGGTTTCGACGAAACAACGGTGCGCCGCACATTAAAAATGGTGAATAGCAATGAATGGAAAAGATTTCAATTTCCGCCTGTTTTAAGAGTTTCACCTAAAGCTTTTGGTGTTGGCCGACGTATGCCGATTGAAGGAAAATATTTATCGTAATTTAAATTATTGGTATATGACGTTTCACGAACCTAAAAAGAAAACACCATTGTTGGGAATAGTTATCTTGGGCATTTTTATTGCGCTTGCTCTGGCTTTATTTTTCTCCTTAAAAACTTGTAAGAGCACAGGCTTCTTGCGCTCTGCAAAAAGCAGTGATGCCAATTACCTTTACCAAGTATATCCGGCATCTTATAATGGCACCGAATATTTTATCAGCCTTGAAGGTGTTTTTAAAACTTCCATCTATGAACGAAAAGGTGGAATTACTATGAGGAGCGGCTCAACCGAATTGCGTTTAACGTTGCATAATTTGGCAACCGGCGAATTGGTGGCTCGTGAAGTAATTGGAAATTATCCGGAAGAATATTCAGGTATAATTGGTGCAAAAAACAATATTTTTTGGATGTACAATTCGGAAAACGGAATTCATGGTAGAAAAATACCGGAATTAGATATCGCTATAACTCAAGCAGATTTAATTACTGCAAATTCCGAATTAAGCGAAGGGTTGGCAATGACGCAAAATAACCTTTCCAATATAAACGAATTATACGCTTTCGACAGAGAGCATAATGCATTAATGCTCACCACAATATCAGGTAAAAATATTTGGATTGATGGCACCACATTTAAAACAATTGAAGCGCCTGTTGCTTATTTAACAAAAAGCAATTACAATGACATTATAAACAATACAATTAAACAGGCACAAGCAGGTCAAACAATTAATATCAATCAAATTACAGATCAAATTATACAAGCTACAACCGGAATTGGCAATGTATTTGAATTTAATCACTTGGCAAATCAAATTGTTGCATTCGATAGCTGCACCTATCAATTAAACGGCAAAACTATAAGAACAATCACGAAAACAGATTGCCCACAACCTATTCCAAGCAGCAACCAAAGTGCATTAGGAACACAATACATTGAACCTAATATTTTAAGTGCCCCAAATCCGGAAAACATGAGTGCTGTTAATCCGCTATTTATCTATCCTGAAATGAGTATAATCATGCATGCTAAAACTATGGGCGATAAATCAGAGTTATTAATTAGCGGAATTAACAATAAAACATTAAATAAAATATTTACAATTCCTTCGGGGATTATCATGAGCAATCACAGAGTATCCTACAATATAAATGCTGCTTTTGGTGTTGAAGATACTTTGTGGCTTGGAATCGACAATCAGTTATTCAGCATAAATATTAAAACCGGAAAATTAATCTGGAAAAAAGTTATTGCCAAAAACGACTACAATGCAAAGCTATTAGCCGTAGGCGAAGCAAGCCAAAATGGCAAGCGCTTTATTATTGTTGCAAACAGTTATTTTACGGTTTTAAATAAACAGGGTATTTTTATTAATGGCAGAACCGACTACCAACAAATGGTTTTGGATGCCGCAACAGGAAAAATATTAAAACAAACCGAGGTTAACAATTCAAAACCGGAAACACTTCCTTGTTATTTAGGCATGATTAACGATCAGGCTTGGTTTTACAGTAGTGAATTAGGTTTGCACTCAAGGTTATTACCAAATTTAGCAATACAAGAAAATAATTTTTCTCAAATACTTAAATCAGGAAACATTACCTCACCTATAGTAAAAACAACTGGCTATGATAAAGCCTTGGAGGAGAAATACATAGCAATAGATACACGTAAAAAAATATACTATTTTACAACCGAAAATGGATTGCATTATGCTTACGACCTATCTAGCAAAAAAGTAAGTGAAATTAATGCGCCTGACGATAAATTATATGAAAATTTAAAATTGCAAAACAAATCGCTAAATAATTATTACCAAAATCCCTACCATTCGTCGCCTAATGAAATTAGGCTAATTGATGGCGATAAACTAAAAATAGAAAATACAAATGGGATTCGCAAGTTGACGCATATTGCTGCAATAAAGGAGGCGGACATTCAAGTTACAACCGGAGGCAATCAATTTATAGAAGGACAATTTTTAATAAATAGCATTAGCCTTAACAAAGATATTTATTATACCGACGAACGCTACAATCCGGTTAGCACAAACAATAAAGTACCTTTGTGTTATATCTTGCACAAAAACAAAATAGCTCCCGATGCGCATCGAATTATAAGTAAGTATAATTACGAGTCAGAAAAAACAGTTTGGCAATTCGATGCCACTGCTATGTTGGGAGTTGATGGAGAAATTACACGAATTTACACACGTAAATCAAGTCTGGTAATTATTTTTAAAACCCATCCCGACTTAGATGATAATTTCACTTGCGCATCACTAAATGCAGATACCGGAAAATTAGAATGGGTATATACGTTTTAACGATAGTTATTCAACATGAATTTCTTCATCAGATTTATCGAAGAAACGATATTCTGTATATTGGAAGTCGTTGCTGCTCATAACATTTATTTTCTGCTTATATTCAAAATACCATTTCCATTGAATACTGCGGAAGAATAAACCGCGCTTGATAAATGCCTCAACAAAAGGATGCACCACCAATTTTATGTTTTTCTGATTTTGATTTGTAACCAGATACTTAATCTTACGTTCAATATCATCAATCAATAAAACACTAGCTTCAATTTTTCCTGTTCCATTGCATGAAGGACAAACTTCAGTTGTAATAATACTAACTTCAGGCTTAACACGCTGACGAGTAATTTGTGCCAGTCCGAATTTAGATACCGGTAAAATAGTATGTTTCGCTCTGTCGCCGGCCATTGCATCGCGCAGCGCATTAAACACAGCCTTTTTATTATCCGGATGTTTCATATCGATAAAATCGATTATAATAATCCCACCCAAATCGCGCAAACGCAATTGACGAGCAATTTCCTTTGCAGCTTCAACATTTACTGAAACAGCATTTTGCTCTTGATCGCCTTTAACGGCTGTTTTATTTCCGCTGTTAACATCAATAACATGCAATGCTTCGGTATGCTCAACAATTAAATAAGCGCCGCTGTCCATATTAACAGTTCTACCAAACAGCGATTTAATTTGTTTGGTAACACCATATTGATCGAAAACTGATTTCCCTGTATTGTGAAGGGTAACCATTTTTTCGGAACCCGGACTAATCTTTTTAATGTATTCTTTTACCTCGTTGGCAATTGCAGGTTCATTAACCACAACATTATTAAATGAATCATTCAATACATCACGGAGCAAGGTATTAGTTTTGCGCGTTTCGCTGTAAACTATTTGTGGTGCTTGAAGTAATTGCAATCGTTTGGTTATTTCAGCCCATTGTGCAATCAGATCCTTCATATCGTCTTGCAATTGCTGGGTAGCAACACCATCGGCAACTGTTCTTATTATCACCCCAAAACCTTTTGGGCGCAATTGCTCAATCAATCCTTGTAACCGCTTACGCTCTGTAGCTGAAGCAATCTTGCGAGATACGCCTACAACTTCATTAAAAGGAGTTAACACCAAATATCTGCCTGCGAGTGAAATTTCACAACTCAAGCGAGGACCTTTAGTTTGAATTGGTTCTTTAATTATTTGAACCAGTATATGCTGACTCTTGGCAACAACATTGTTTATTTTGCCGGTTTTTACAATTTCGGGCTCTTTAACAAAGTTGTCCATACGCTGAGGATGACCTTCCTGAGCGGCTTTCGAATATTTATAAATAGAGCGGAAATGTGGATTCAGGTCTGAGTAATGCAAAAACGCATCGCGCTCAAACCCAACATCAACAAAACAGGCATTTAACCCGGGTGTAATTTTTTTAACACGGCCGAGGTACAGGTCGCCCACATTGAAGCGGCTACTCTGAGAGTCACGATGAATCTCAACGAGTTGTTTATCTTCTAATAATGCAATCTCAGCTCCCGTAGGAGTTGAATTAATAATAAGTTCCCTTTCCAAAATAAATACGGATTTTCTCCCTTTATGGAATTAAATTAATTTGTTTGCGCGAGCAAACCGGTTGAGGTTGGAAAATATAAAGGGCGGAAAAGATGCCAGTTCTTATTTCTTTTTATGGCGATTCTTTCTCAGGCGTTTTTTACGCTTGTGAGTGGCCATTTTATGTCTTTTACGTTTCTTACCTGATGGCATACTAAGTGATTTTTTTAATGATTTAAATTATGTATCTCACTTCGCACCTGATTCACAATCATCGAATCGGTGGTCATTGATTTTAGTTTTTCTAGCTCCAAAACGGCTGCAGCAGTATCTGTTAATCCAAGATAAGTCTGCGCCTTCATGTAACGAGCCTGCAAATTTAGGGAATCTTTTTGTAAAACACTGTCAAATCGCTCCAAAGCTTTATCCAATTGTCCGCTCATAACCGAAAAACGACCCAATTCAAGGTTCACTTTAATATTATCAGGATGTGATGAATCTATCTCTCTAAGCATCATAATGCCCTCCATTGGTGCATTTGTGCCCGAAACCAACACTGTTGCCAAGCCAATTTTTGCATCCAAATCGCCGGGCTGTAATTTTTCGGCCTCCTCAAAACAATATCTTGCGCCATAAACAACATTTACGCGCATATCTTCCAATTGCTCAAAATCGATAAGTGAGCTCAATGCCGTTCCCGCGCGCATATAATTATCATAGGTAGGCTCATTGTCGGCAATCTGGCGCAAATAATCTGCCCCAATTGAAGGTTGCCCCAAGGCCAACCACATATCAGAAAGTTGTTGTAATAATACTGATTTCGACTTTGCTTCAGCGTGCTGCATATCTTCTTGCAATTGCACTAAAGTTTCAGCATTTTCGTATTTGAGGGAATCTATTAACAATTCGCGTTGCTTGTCAAAAGCACTAACTTTCGGGGGTTTGTTGGTAAATCCAAAAAAAATTATGACAATTAAGGCCACAGCCAATCCAACAGCAATTACAATACTTTTCACTATTTCGAGTTAATTTTTAATTTTTTTCCCGTTTTTACTCTATCTAAAAACACTTTTGCAGGCTTAAATGCCGGAATTCGCTGTTCCGGAATCTCAATAGCTATGTTCTTTTTAATAATACGGCCAATCTTTTTCTTGCGTGTTTTCACTACAAAACTTCCAAAACCACGAACATAAACGTTGTTGCCTTCAGCCATCGATTCTCTAATCTCTTTACAGAAGGCTTCAACTACAACCATAACGTCTACTTTTTCAAGACCGGTTTTCTCCGTTATTCTATTTACTATATCTGCTTTTCTCATAAGGAATTCGTTTTAGTTTGATAATCAGCACTTTAAACAGCAAAATTCGGCATTTTATTTTAATTACCTTACAATTTTTAACAGTTTGTATTATTGTGCTCGAATGCAAAAGTATTTTACACAAAAACTGTTCCGCTGGTACTCCTCAAACAAACGTAATTTACCATGGCTTGGTTCAAACAACCCCTATTTGGTATGGCTGAGTGAGGTAATTCTGCAGCAGACTAGGGTTGAACAGGGTTTGGACTACTTTCTCAAATTCAAGAAAAAATATCCAACAGTAAAAAAACTTGCCAATGCCAATGCTGATGAAGTGATGAAAATGTGGGAAGGTTTGGGGTATTATTCCCGTGCACGCAACATGCATTCCACAGCTAAAGTGGTTGATAATGAGCTAAATGGAGTTTTCCCTGACAACTATAACGACCTGCTTAAACTCAAAGGAGTTGGTAAATACACAGCACATGCCATACTTGCCTATGCATTTAAACAGCCATTTGCTGTAGTTGATGGTAACGTGCTTAGAATATTAGCGCGCTTTTATGGTATGCACGAGCCTGTGGACACTCCCAATGGGAAAGCAATAATTCAGGCAAAAGCCGATAGCCTTTTAGACAAAACCGCTCCCGACCTATTTAACCAGGCAATGATGGATTTTGGATCGCTTGTTTGTAAACCCAAAAACCCGGATTGCCCTAATTGTCCGGTAAATGGAAGATGTATTGCCTTTAAAGAGGAACAACAAGCAAACTATCCTATTAAATCGAAAAAAGTTAAACAGCAAACCCGATATTTCCATTTTCTGGTAATTACTGACACGCGAAGCGTAATACTGGTGCAAAGAACTGAAAAAGACATCTGGAAAAACTTGTTCCAGTTTCCATTAATTATTACTGAAAAAAGTGCTGAGCTTCCTGAAATTATATCAACTCCCGGATTTCATGCTCTAAATCTGAAGAACCAAATTCGTATAGTTGAATCGCACATATATAAACAGCAACTTACGCATCAAAAATTATTTTGCAAATTTTATATTTTTGAACTTGACAATTTAAAAAACACCGGTGTTCCCAATGCATTAACAGTAGGTTTTAGCCAATTAAAGAAATATGCATTTCCGGGTGTAATTCGCGATTTTTTAAAAAATAATGACTATTTTTAGTGTTCAAAGATTTTTAGACAACACATAATATTATGAGCGGAGTAAACAAAGTAATTCTCATAGGCAATTTAGGCAAAGACCCTGATTTGAGAACTTTCGAAGGTGGTAATGTTGTGGCTAATTTCACTTTGGCTACAACAGAAGTTTATCGCGACAAAACAGGAAATAAAGTTGAACAAACCGAGTGGCATAATATTGCTATGTGGGGCAAATTGGCGGAGATTGCAGGCAAAATTTTGCGAAAAGGCGCTAAAGTATATGTTGAAGGACGAATTAAAAACCGTAGCTGGGAAGACCGAGAAGGTCATAAAAAACACGTGACCGAAATTGTTGCAGAAAACTTCACACTGCTAGGCCCGCGCCCCGGCAACACAACCGCCGGTGGAACACATTCTTCGGCCGACTACGACATGTCGCATTCGCAACCGGAAAATGAAAAAAACAGGTTAGAAGACAATGGACTTCCATTCTAATTTAACAGGTAATAATTCACTAAATATTATTCAATTAACTAACTTGCAATCTCAAAATTGCAAGTTTTTTCATTTTTACGCGTTATCTATTTTAAATGACTACTATTTTCAGAATTTGTGTGTTGCTATTTATTGCTGCATTTTTTGTTGCATGCGAAACCGATAATACACCTAGGCCAAACGGTTATCCAAAAATTAATTACCCTGAATCAAAAAACAAAGTTAATTATAACGACGCCGATTGTCCTTATACTTTTATGTTACCCGATTACTATAGAATTGATAAAAATATTACCTTCTTTAATCAAGTTCCTGACGACCCTTGTTGGATGAATTTAGTTTGTGAAGATTTAAATGCAACTATTTATTTCAGCTATAAGCAATTACAAGAAAATATTACTGTGCAAAAAATGATTGAAGATGCCTACAAACTCACTTACAAGCACAGCAGCAGAGCCGATTTCATAGAACCGCAAGAAATTGAAAATCAATACGGCGTTAAAGGTCTTATTTATTTTGTAGGTGGCGATGCAGCAAGTAATTTTCAATTTTTTGTTACCGATACTACTACAAATTTTGTTAGAGGAGCACTCTACTTTAACTCTCCACCAAATGCAGATTCACTAAAACCCGTAATTCAATTTATGGTAAATGATATTGAAGGCATGTTGGAGACTTGGCAGTGGCGGTAGCTAATGTGCTGATGTGCAAATGTACCGATGTACCAATTAAACAGCCAATGAACAGCCGGAGCAGCCGAATTAATGTGCTGATGTGACGATGTGCTGATGTGCTGATTGAACAGCCGGAGCAGCCAATGTGTAAATGTACCAATGAAACAGCCGATTAATGTGCTGATGTGCTAATTAGCTAATTTGCTAATTGGCTAATTAGCTAATTAGCAAATCGTCACATTAGCACATTTGCTCACGACCTTATATCTTTACTCCGTGGGAATACTCAACTTAAACACCCCGCTTACCTATTTAAAAGGAGTTGGCGAAGCAAGAGCCGAATTGCTTCGCAAAGAACTAAATCTGGATAATTGTCTGGACTTATTACAATTTTTTCCTTACCGTTATATCGACCGAACCGATTTTAAAACTATTGATGAAGTAATTAAAATCGCACTGCAAACCGACGACCAAAAAGATGTTCAATTAAAAGGCAAATTAAAAAACATTCAAGTTGTTGGCACTAAAAGAGCTAAACGCTTAACTGCAACTTTAGAAGATGGAACAGGCAGTATCGACCTAGTTTGGTTTAACGGAATTAGCTGGTTGCAAAAAACATTAAAACCGGATATACAATATCTCGTGTTTGGGAAGCCTTATTTCTTTAATAGCAACTTAAATATTACCCACCCTGAAATTGAAGATGCTGCTACCAGCGAGTTTTTAGTAAGCGGAAAAATACAGCCCATGTATCCCGGCACCGAAAAACTAAAGGCCCGAGGAATTAACAGCAAAGCCGTTGGCAGATATACACATTATTTAATAGATCAGCTTGATGATAAAGAATTGTATGAAATACTACCGACTTCCATTTTGGAAAAATACAAACTTATTTCCAGGTTCGAAGCATATAAACAAATTCATTATCCCGATTCTGATTTACATTTACAACATGCAATTAGAAGATTAAAATTTGAAGAATTATTCATCGATCAAATTAAATTACTGCGCGTTAAACAATATCGCAATAGCACAAGTATTGGGTTTATATTAAAAAATATCGACGATATTTTTACACCGTTTTATAACCACCATTTACCGTTTGAATTAACCAATGCACAAAAACGTGTAGTAAAAGAAATTCGCAAAGATGTTTTAAGTGGCAGGCAAATGAATAGATTGCTGCAAGGAGATGTTGGTAGCGGGAAAACTGTTGTTGCTTTACTTACCATGTTAATGGGAATTGACAATAATTTTCAAAGTTGCTTAATGGCACCTACCGAAATATTGGCGCAACAACATTATACAGGTATAAAAGAATTACTTGAGCCCCTAAATCTGCGTGTTGAATTATTAACCGGTAGTGTAAAAGGGGAAAAGCGCAAAGTAATTTTTGAAGATTTAGATAACGGCAAAATTCATATTTTAATTGGAACCCATGCATTAATTGAAGACACGGTCAAATTTAATAATCTGGGCTGTGTAGTTATTGATGAGCAGCACCGATTTGGAGTGGAGCAACGCGCTAAACTGTGGACTAAAAATAATATCGCACCACATATTTTAGTAATGACGGCAACACCAATTCCTCGCACACTTGCCATGACTTACTATGGCGATTTAGATGTGAGTGTTATTGATGAATTACCTCCGGGCCGAAAACAAATTAAAACTGTGCATCGCAAAGAAAGTGAGCGATTACATGTATTCGGTTTTCTGAAAGAACAAATTCAAGAAGGCCGACAGGTTTTTGTTATTTATCCGTTAATTGAAGAAAGTGAGAAATTAGATTTGAATAATTTAATGGATGGAGTTAAAGCATTTGAACGTTCGTTTCCGCGTCCACAATATCACATTAGTATTATGCATGGTAAAATGCGGCCTGCCGATAAGGATTTTGAAATGCAGCGATTTCTGAAAAACGAAACACAAATTATGGTTTCAACAACCGTAATTGAAGTTGGCGTAAATGTTCCAAATGCAACAGTAATGATTATTGAAAATGCTGAGCGATTTGGATTAGCGCAACTGCATCAATTGCGCGGTCGGGTTGGACGTGGGGCACATCAATCTTTTTGTATTTTAATGACCGGCGATAAATTAAATAACGATGCGCGCACACGCATTCAAACCATGATTCAAACTAACGATGGTTTTAAAATATCGGAAGTAGATATGCAATTGCGCGGTCCGGGAGAAATTGAAGGCACGCGACAAAGTGGAGCTCCACAATTTAAAATTGCCAATATTCAAACCGACGAGCATATTATGCGAGCAGCCCGTACCTCGGCAGAAAACCTACTTAACGATGACGCACAATTTGAAAAAGGCGAAAATCAGCCCCTAAAAAAATATCTTTCCGAACAAAAATGGAAAATAAAGCAGTGGGGCAAAGTTTCTTGAAAATATTTTTTCTGTAAAAAGTGCCGAAAATACCTCGATTTTACATCAAAACAGCCCAAAACCCTTGAATATTAAGGGTTTCAGCCTCGAAATGTGTATAAAGTGTTGAAAATACAGGGGTTCCAAGGAATTAGTATTTTGAAATGCCCGTAAACACTGTATTTTTGGGACTACAAAACTTATTTAATTAACTAATAAAACAAATTACAATGAACAAAGGCGAATTAATCGACGCAATGGCAGCCGACACAGGCTTAACCAAAACACAATCAACTGCTTGTTTAGACAGCATGATGACTGCAATCCGTAAGGCATTAAAAAAAGGTGACAAAGTTACTTTAGTAGGTTTCGGTACTTACTCAGTAAGCAAACGTGCTGCAAGAACAGGCCGTAACCCACAAACAGGTAAAGCAATTAAAATTGCTGCTAAAAATGTGGTAAAATTCAAAGCAGGTAAAGAATTATCTGAAGCTGTTTAAAAAAACATTTTTGAAAAAAAAAGCAGGACAATGTCCTGCTTTTTTTTTGGCTATTATTGAGCTAATGTTTTTACAAATTGCATGTCATACAACTGTTTGTAATATCCATTTAATTCCAGCAACTCCCCATGGGTTCCAATTTCTTTTACTTCACCTTTATCTAATACCAGAATTTGATCGGCACGTTGGATGGTGCTCAATCGATGTGCAATAATAATTGAAGTTCTATCTGCAATTAAATTTTCTATGGCATATTGAATTACTTGTTCCGTTTCCGAATCTACAGAACTGGTTGCTTCATCTAAAATCAATATGTCAGGATTAAATACCAGTGCCCGTATAAATGAAATCAACTGTCGCTGCCCCAGCGATAAAGTAGCACCACGCTCCATTACATTATAATCATAATTGCCCGGCAACTTCATAATAAAATCGTGAGCGCCAAGCATTTTTGAAGCGGCTATCACATTTTCTTTGGAAACACTATCATCTCTAAGCGAAATATTTTCGTAAATGCTGCCGCTAAATAAAAAAACATCCTGCAATACCATACCGGTTCGTTTTCGCAATGCAGATAATTCATATGCCTTCACCGGCATATCATCTATTAAGATTTCACCCTTTTGTATTTCGTAGAAGCGACTTAAAATATTAATAATGGAAGTCTTTCCTGCTCCCGTTGCTCCAACAATTGCGAGTGTTTTTCCGGGTTCAATAGTAAAATTCACATCTTTTAAAACCCAATCTGTATCTCTGTAAGCAAGCCAAACATGTTTCAGTTCAATTTTACCGTTCAAATTAACAGGTGCAAGCGTTCCTTTATTTTCGATATGTTCATCGGTGTCTAATATTTTAAATATACGATCGCTTGAAACAACGCCCATTTGAAGTGTATTAAACTTATCTGCCAGCAATCGCAATGGTCTGAATAAAATGGTGAGGTAAAGTATAAATGCATTTATATCACCTAATGAAGCTCTTCCTTCTAATACACTGTGAGCGCCACGCCAAACCATTAATGCCGTTGCAAAAGCAATAATTATTTCTACCACGGGAAAAAATACCGAATAATACCAAACAGAACGAACTTGTGCTTTGCGATGGTCTTTATTAATAAGTTTAAAACTTTCGTATTCTTTATCTTCAGCATTAAACATTTGCACAATCTTCATTCCTGTAATACGTTCTTGCAAAAATGAATTCAACTTCGCAACCGCCGTTCGAACTTCCTGAAATGTGTGCTTTATGCCTTCCTTAAAAATGTAGGTAGCATAAATAATTAACGGAAAACTTATTAAACTTAACAAAGTAAGCTGCCAATTTGTAATAAACATAAAGGTGATTACAAAAATTATCGTGAGTAAATCAGCAATAATTTGAATTGCACCTTCTGTAAAAACGGAATTAATAGTTTCTAGGTCATTTATTGTTCTTGTTGTAGAAATACCAACAGGTGTATTATTAAAATAAGTTAGTCTCAATCCAACAATATGATTAAAAACCTTAACGCGCAAATTCTTTATTACACTTTGTCCCAACCAATTGGTTATGTAAAGGAAAAAATATTTGCAAATAGATTCTGCAAATAATACGAAAAGCGAAATAATTGAAATTATAATTAATCCATTAAAATTGTTACCTAATATATAGGTATCTACAGTAACTCCCACTAAGAATGGCCTAAGCGGCGTGAGTAATGATAAAGTAATAGCTAAAATCGATGAAGTATAAAACTGCCGCCTGAACGGACCGGCATAACTCATCAGCCTCCTGAATATTTTATAATCGGAGCCGGTAAATAATTTCTCTTTTTTGGGTGTTGCCAAACGTTATTATTACAATTTATGCTGCAGCAAAGTTCAGTCATTTTTTTGGCATAGTTCAGTAGATGCGCAATATCTTAAATAATTATTGCAACTCGCCAATGGCGTTAAAGGCCATCAAGCCCATGCCTACAATCATTGCATCCTCATCAATATTAAATGTTGGCGTATGTATATTTGATGTAATTCCTTTAGCAGGATTACCCGTTCCGAGGCGATAAAAACAAGCCGGAACCTTTTGCGAGTAAAACGAAAAGTCTTCAGCCCCCATCCTTGGTGTGGTTATTAATACTTTATCTGCACCTAAATATTTTACGGCTCTATCAAAAGTGCGACGTGTTAAGGCTTCGTCGTTAACCAACGAAGGATATCCTTTTGCTATATTTAATTCAATAGTTCCGCCAAATGCTTCAACCGTGTTTCGTGCTATTCTTTCTATTAATACATGTGCTTCGGCGCGCACCTTTTCATCCATTGCACGAAATGTGCCTTCAATATAAACTTCATCCGGAATTACGTTTGTGGCACCATTGGCAATTACTTTACCAAATGTTAAAACTGTTGGTTGAAACGGCGACATATTTCTACTTACCACTTGTTGCAATGCAACCAACATTTGTGCTGCCATCATTACCGGGTCTTTTGCATCGTGTGGATATGCACCATGACCACCCTTTCCTTTTACGGTAATATAAATTTCATCAGTACTTGCAAGCATATTGCCATAACAAAACGCTACGGTACCCACTTCAAATGGCGTGAATACATGTTGTGCTAAAATGGCTTCCACATCAGGGTTCTGAAGCACACCTTCGCTAATCATCATTGCAGCGCCACCGGGTAATTTTTCTTCTGATGGTTGAAAAATGAGTTTTACACTTCCTTCAAATTGTTCGCGCAACTGAAATAAAATTTTTCCTGCGCCTAACAAACATGACGTATGTACATCATGTCCGCAAGCATGCATTACACCTGTATTTACAGATGTATAATCCAATTTATTTAATTCCGTAATTGGCAGCGCATCCATATCAGCACGCAAAGCAATTGTTTTTTTGGAGGGATTTCTACCTTCAATAATAGCAACTATTCCTGTTTCAGCAATGTTATGCTTAAAAGGTATGCCAAATGATGTTAATTTTTGATGAATAAATTTAGCAGTTTCAAATTCTTGAAACGACAATTCGGGATGCTGATGAAGATGTCTTCTGCAAGCCCTTATTTCTTCGAAATATTCATTAGATAATTGCTTAATTTGTTCCGCGATATTTTCCATCATTGTTCCGTAATGTTAATTAGGTCTTTCACTATTAAAGCATTGGGGAAATCAACAAGTAAAATTTGTAAATCGCGATTTGCATCAAATCTATTGGTGTAGTTTCCAATGCGTAACTTGTAATTCGGCGCCTCAAACACAATAGTTGCTCGAAACGAATCATATTGTTTTAAAAATGAAGCCTTTTCATCTTTTGCTGTAACTAAACTATTTGTTGCCATCAATTGAATTCTGTAACCGGGCAACTCGCCATGTTCTTTATTAAATGCAACATGTTGTTCAATTAATTGCGCCGCACCTGCATAATCGTTAATTACCACATTGTCTATTTGGCCAAAAGTTGCCGAAGCAGCAAATAATATGATGATTACAAGTAGGTTACGCATAAGCATTGTTGGCACTAAAGTAATAATAATTATTGATTATCTGACTAAACGGTTCAACAGGCACAATTGGTATTGGCTGCACTTTTTACCCCAACATTTCGACACTCTTCGATGCGCCGATTCTGTTGGCTCCTGCATTTATCAATGCAATGGCCGCATCTTTTGTGCGTATGCCGCCGGAAGCTTTAATCTTGATACTTGGATGTAATAGTTCGCGCAAAGTGACAATTGTTTCTTCATCAGCACCTGCACCGTTTACGCCTGTTGATGTTTTTAGATAGTCAATTTTTAAATCGTTGGCAATTTTGCAAATAAGTTCAAGTTCTACTTCCGACATTAATCCGGTTTCAGCAATAAGCTTGAAAATTTTATTTTCACGTTTAACTAAACGATAAATGGTATCAATCTCATTTTCAACTGTATCCCAATCATTATTTTTAACAGCTGCAATATTAATCACCATATCTAAATGATCGGCACCGCGATTAATTGCGTCTTCAGCTTCTTCAAACTTACTTATTAATGAATTATATCCATAAGGAAATCCTACTACTGTTACGATATCAATTCCTGAATCTTGCAATAATTCGACCGGTGTTTCCAAAAAGTACGAAGGCACACAAACACCTGCAAATTGGTATTTAAGTGCTTCGTTGCAAATTTTTTCTACCTCTGCAATTGTTGCATCAGGTTTAAGTATAGTATGCTCTATGTATGTATTGAGCAAAATGTTTGATTGCATAAAATAAATTAATCCCTTTTTCGGATTGTGAATTACTCTTCTTTACCGTGACAATTTTTATATTTCTTTCCGGACCCGCAAGGGCAAGCATCATTTCTTCCCACTTTTTTCTCTACGCGAATTGGTTCCACTGCTTTGCGCTCAGGTTGTGCAACTTGTCGCTGCCCGCCGTCACCTGCAGGAGCTGCCGCATCTTCGCGTGTTTCCTTCATTTGACTCATATCGGTTCTGCGCTGAGGAACTGCGGTGCGCACTTCATCTGCACTTCTAATAGGCACATAACCTTTAAATAAAAATGAAACTATTTCTTTATTTAATTCACTAAGCATTTTCTTAAACATTTCAAATGCTTCGAATTTGTAAATTAAGAGTGGATCTTTTTGTTCGTAAACTGCTCCTTGTACCGACTGCTTCAAATCATCCATATTGCGTAAATGATCCTTCCAATGGTCGTCGATTACAATTAAGCTAATCATACGCTCAATTGAATAATTAATTTCCGACCCTTCAGTTTCCATTGCCTTGGTTAAATTAACTGTTACATTAATTCCCTTTCTGCCATCAGTAAATGGAACAATTACATTTTCTAAAGTTTCACCTCTCGATGCATGTAAATCTTTAACCAGCGGATAAACCTTAGTTAATAATGCTTGTGATTTGCGTTTGTAAAACGCTTGTGCATTTTCATATAAATCACGCACAATATCATCAATCTTTCCATTCTCAAAATCTTTCTGAGCAATTTCCGGTTCCATGCTTAAATAACGAATTACATCTAATGTAAAGGCTTCATAGTCTTTATCATTGTGGTGTGTATTTACAATTTCATCACATAAATCGTAAATCGTATTATTTAAATCTATAGTTAAACGCTCACCTGATAATGCGTGATTTCTTTTTTGATACACCAGTGAACGCTGATTATTCATAACGTCGTCGTACTCTAACAAACGTTTACGAATACCAAAGTTATTCTCTTCCACTTTTTTCTGTGCGCGTTCAATAGATTTAGTAATCATACGATGCTGAATTACTTCACCTTCTTTATAGCCCATGGTATCCATAACCTTTGCAATTCTTTCGCTTCCGAATAAACGCATTAAGTTATCTTCCAACGACACATAAAATTCACTTGAACCTGGGTAACCTTTACGCCCTGAACGACCGCGCAACTGTCTGTCGACACGACGTGAATCGTGACGCTCCGTTCCTATAATTGCCAATCCGCCTGCAGCAACAACGCCAACTCCTAATTTAATATCCGTTCCACGACCGGCCATGTTCGTAGCAATTGTTACACTTCCCGCTTTACCGGCTTCAGCAACAATTTCCGCTTCGCGCTGATGTTGCTTTGCGTTTAATACATTATGCTTTACACCTTTTAATTGTAGCATCCTGCTTAATAATTCACTCACCTCTACCGATGTAGTACCAACTAAAACAGGTCTGCCATCTTTTACTAATTGTTGAATGCGGTCAATAACAGCAAGATATTTTTCTTTACGTGTTTTAAATACGTAATCTTCAATATCATTTCTAACAATTGGTCTATTAGTTGGAATTGCAGAAACATCTAATTTGTAAATTTCCCAAAGCTCACCTGCTTCTGTTTCGGCAGTTCCTGTCATACCGCATAATTTATGAAACATGCGGAAATAATTCTGCAAAGTAATTGTTGCATAAGTTTGTGTAAGTGCTTCAACTTTTACATTTTCTTTTGCTTCAATTGCTTGATGCAAACCATCACTATATCTTCTTCCTTCTAATATACGACCGGTTTGTTCATCAACAATTTTTACTTTGCTATCCATTACTACATACTCAACGTCTTTTTCGAATAATGTATATGCTTTTAATAATTGCTGCACCGAGTGAATACGCTCACTCTTAATTGTAAAATCTTGCATCAATTGGTCTTTTGATGCCACTTTATCTTCTTTGCTCGCTAACGAACGTTCAATTTCTGCAATCTGCGCGCCTACATCCGGGATAATAAAAAAGTGAGGATCATCACCACCTTCAGTAATGAGTTCAATGCCTTTATCGGTAAGGTCAACACTATTACTCTTTTCTTCAATAACAAAATATAAATCTTTATCAATTTCAGGCATGCGCTTATTATGTTCTGAAATATAAACACCTTCTGTATCTACCAATAAAGTTCTTACGCCCTCCTCGCTCAATAATTTAATTAACGAATTATTTTTAGGCAATGAGCGATGTGCTTTTAGTAAATGTATGCCAGCTTCTTTGTTTTTATTCGCCTCAATCATGCGCTTAGCATCAGTAAGGTTTTGCGTAAACACTCTTTTTTGTGCTTCAATTAATTTGCTGATACGCGGTTTTAAAACATTATACATTTCTGCATCACCACCTTTTGGAACGGGGCCCGAAATAATTAATGGTGTTCTGGCATCATCAATTAATACGGAGTCAACCTCATCCACCATTCCATAATGATGTTTGCGCTGCACTTTTTCTTCAACAGTGCGCACCATGTTGTCGCGTAAATAATCAAAACCAAATTCGTTATTCGTTCCGTAAGTAATATCAGCCATGTATGCATTTCTGCGTTCAGGTGAATTTGGTTGATACAAATCGATACAATCTACTCTTAACCCAAGGAAATTAAAAATAGGCGCATTCCATTCCGCATCGCGTCGAGCTAAATAATTATTAACGGTTACTATATGTATTCCTTCTCCTGCTAATGCATTTAAATATGCAGGCAATGTTGCAACTAGCGTTTTACCTTCTCCTGTTGCCATTTCCGAAATTTTACCGGAATGCAAAACATAACCACCAATAAGTTGCACATCATAATGCACCATATTCCATTTAATTGGCACACCGGCTGCTTCCCATTCATTGCTATAAATAGCCTGATTGCCCGAAATGGTAACGAATGCGTGATTTACAGATAAATCGCGATCCATTTGTGTTGCTGTTGATACAATTTTTTCGTTATCGGTAAAGCGATGTGCCGTTTCTTTCATTACGGCAAAAGCCTCCGGAAGTATAATTTCGAGCACTTCCTCTATCTTTTTATCGCGGTCTTTCCGAAGTGCATCAATCTGCTTGTATATATCATCTTTGCGATCTACATCGGTTAGCAAGGGATCATCGCCTTCCACTTTCAAGGCCTCAATTTCAGCATCTATTCCGGCCAAATGTTCTTTAATTCGCTGCTTAAACTCAACTGTTTTATTGCGTAGTTGATCGTTCGACAATGATGGCAGTTTAGCATATTCTGCTTTTACTTGCTCAACAATCGGCATTATAGCCTTTACATCTTTCTCGTATTTATTGCCTCCAAATAACTTTGAAAGCACGCTTGATATTAAACTCATATATATATTTCCTCAATTAAAAGAATACACATTCGCAAAATTCGTTCCGTGCATTTGCCGCAAAGATAAGGATTGCAGCGGCTAGCGGTATATTTTATTGCAGCATTTGCCCTAAAAACGCTGAAAATAGCCGCAAATGTTCATTTGTATTAGCTTTACAACGATTTTCATCCATGTCGTATCCAGTAAAAGATATTGTTGCCATACTCAACTGCCGGGGACAAATTGTCAGCCCGAATGCAATTATTGAGCATTTATTGACAGATTCGCGCAACATCACTTTTGGCGAACAATCGCTTTTTATTGCCATTTCGGGCAAGCAGCACGATGGCCACCTTTACCTAGAGGATGCCTACAAAGGAGGTGTGCGTTCATTCTTGGTCGAAAAAATGCCCTTACTTGCCCATCCCGATGCCAATTATCTCCTCGCTGACAACAGTTTAAGCGCATTACAGGCCTTAGCTGCCCACCACAGGAGCAATTTTAACATTCCGGTTATCGGAATTACAGGCAGCAACGGTAAAACTATAGTGAAAGAATGGCTAAACCACTTGTTAAAAATCGATTTCGACATTATTAGGAGCCCAAAAAGCTATAATTCTCAATTAGGAGTGCCGCTAAGTGTTTGGGAGATGGACAAACAACACGAAATGGCCATTTTTGAAGCCGGAATCTCATTGCCCGGCGAAATGGAACTGTTGGAAAAAATTATTCGTCCAACCTTAGGCATAATCACTAATATATTAAATGCTCATAATGAAGGATTTCTCGATAAAAAGCAAAAAACTGCTGAGAAATTGAAATTATTCGTGGCAGCCCAAACCATTATTTATTGCAAAGATCAATATGACATTAATACCTTATTACAAAATAATAGTAATGTATGTTCTTGGTCTACAAATATGGATAGCAATGCAGATGTTGTTGTAAGTGATATTGAGCAGCTTTCCGACAAAACATTATTTACAATTTTATATGGCAACAATCCTTATCATTTTGCCATTCCGTTTGCTGATGACGCTTCGCTGGAAAATGCCATTCATGCCATTGTAACGGCAATATATTTATTGGACAGCAAACAACAACTTAACGACGAATCCATCGAAAGAATTACAACGCAGGCACAAGAATTACCTGTTGTAAGTATGCGTTTAGAATTAAAAAAAGGAATTAACAATTGCACATTAATTAACGATGCTTACAGTGCCGATATCGCATCGTTAGAAATTGCTTTGCGATTTATGCATCATCATGCCGATGGCTTAAATAAAACAGTTGTAATAAGTGATTTCGATGAAAGTGGTGAAAAAGAACCGGATTTATATGCACGTGTTGCTGAATTATTAAAGGCACATGGTGTTAAAACTATTATAGGTATTGGTACTGCATTAATAAATAATCAAGAAATATTTAAGTCGTTTACAACGCATCTTTTTCCCGATACCGATTCTTGTTTGAGTCAATTTAACAGATACCAATTTGAAAATGAAATTATACTTATAAAAGGGGCACGACGTTTTCAGCTGGAAAAAATCGGGAACCAATTAACATTAAAAACGCATGGCACAGTACTGCGAATAAATTTGAATAATCTGGCGCATAATTTAAATATGTATCGCAGCTTGTTAAATCCCGGCGTTAAAACAATGGCAATGGTAAAGGCATTTAGTTATGGCAGCGGACAAGCTGAAATAGCAAGGCTTTTAGCCAATCAGCGTGTTAATTATTTAGCAGTTGCTTATGCCGATGAAGGCGCAGATTTGCGGCGACAAGGCATACGTTTACCCATTATGGTAATGAATCCCGAACCGGAAACATTTGACCAACTGAAGCAGTTTCACTTAGAACCGGAAATTTACAGTATCGATATTTTAAATACATTTATTCGAACAATTGGAAATTCGACAGCAACCATACATCTTAAAATTGATACCGGTATGCATCGACTTGGTTTCGAATTAAAAGATATTGATAGTTTATTAAATATTTTAAACAATAATAAGCATATTCATATTGCAAGTATATTTTCACATCTTGCAGGAGCCGATGAAATAAAACACGATACATTTTCACAGGAACAAATTACATTATTTCAAAACATAGCTGATACTATTATTAATTCGTTGGGCTATCAACCGTTGCGACATATTTTAAATTCACCCGGAATTAGCCGATTTAAAAATGCGCAATTCGATATGGTGCGTTTAGGTATTGGATTATATGGCGTTGACCCATCAACTGTGTTGCAAAATAAATTAATGCCTGTAGGTGCTTTACAAACTAACATTGCACAAATTCACGATGTAAAAGCCGGCGAAAGTGTTGGGTACAGCCGCTCTTTTATTGCCGATAAAAATATGCGCATTGCAACCATTAATATTGGTTACGCAGATGGATTTTCACGAAGAATGAGTAATGGTGTCGGCAAAGTTTGGATTAACGGAAAATCGGCTCCCGTAATTGGTCGTGTTTGCATGGATATGAGTATGATAGATATCAGTACAATTCCAAATATTAAAATTGGCGATCAAGTTGAAGTATTTGGCGAACATATTGACATATCCGCTTACGCTTCACTTCAAGAAACAATTCCCTATGAAGTAATGACAGGCATTTCTCAACGCGTGAAACGAGTTTACGAATTGGAGTAAATGTAAATCGACGGACTGTTGGGTATTTGGACACCCACATTAACCGCTTCAAGCGTCAGCGCAAAGTAAAATATTTGATTTTAGACCGTTGCTGCGCACAAAAGGAGTTAAAATTTGTTTCTAGGTCGATATAAATGTCACATTTTGACTAAAATTCCCTATTTTTAAGTGGGCATAGTATCGAAAATCGCCAAATTTTGTCGTTTTTGTTTCCGACTTAAAGCAGTTTCTTTACCATGCACACCCCATAATTAACCAAAATCGTGAATCTGCGCGTTACTAAAATATTGCTCCTCCTTACAATGTCGCTTGCGACGTTTTGGCCGAATTCGGTTGCGGCACAAGAGCAATCTGTGCAGTATGCACAACCAATAAAATTTATAGAAAATAAAAATCAATGGGCCGATAATATACTTTATCGCACAGAAGCAGGCTATTCAAAAATTTATTTGGAGCAACATAAAATCACATTTGATTTAGTAAACGCTGACGACATGCATGCAATTGAACATCCGCATGCGGCCTCAGAAAAAAGCGATGGTACAATTCGGCATCATGCCTATAGCATGATATTCGATGGCGCAAACCCGAACGTTAAACTTACCCGCGATAAACAGAGTCGTGAATATTATAATTATTTACATGGTAACGATGCCAACAAATGGGTATCGTATGTATATGGATTTGGTGAAGTACGTTATAAACAATTATACACCGGTATCGATTTAAAATTATACAGCTCAGGTGAAAATATTAAATATGATTTTATTGTTCGTCCGGGTGCCGATATAGGTCAAATTAAAATTAAATACGAAGGCACCGACGGGCTTGAATTAAAAGATGGCAATTTAATTGTAAATAATTCTGTTAATACGATAACAGAATCAAAGCCCTATGCCTATCAATATAAAAATGGCGTTTTAGTTGCTATTAATTGTGAATATGTTTTAACCAACAATATTGTTTCATATACATTTCCTGATGGTTATAATAAAAACTTGGAATTATATATTGACCCATTACTAGTTTTTTGTTCTTACACCGGCTCTGCCTCTGACAACTGGGGATACACTGCAACTAACGATGATGACGGCAATTTATTTGGCGGTGGAATTGTTTTCGGATTCGGGTATCCAACTACGGTTGGTGCATTTGCCACAACGTATCAGGGAGGTGAAGAAGATATAGGCATTTCTAAATTCAGCGCTGATGGTAGCAGTTTAATTTACAGCACCTATTTAGGTGGCAATAATAGCGAATTGCCGCATAGTATGATTGCCAATGCAGCCGGTGAATTAATTATTATGGGCACTACGGGTTCATTAGATTTTCCTGTTACGGCAACAGCTTACGACGATACTTACAATGGTGGACCATTTACACTTGTTGATGGCTTTATTAATTTTTCGAACGGTGCCGATATATTTGTTTCTAAACTTTCTGCCGATGGTGCTTCTATGATTGGCACAACATTTATTGGTGGTTCAGGGCTCGACGGTATGAATATGGCCGGCGGATTTTCTACATTTTATAATTATGGTGATTTTGCACGCGGTGAAGTAATGATTGATGATGCAGATAATATTTATGTTGCCAGTTGCACCAATTCTTCAAATTTCCCTACAACACCCGGCGCATTTCAAACAACATTATCGGGCGATCAAGAAGGGGTTATATTTAAATTAAATTCCGATTTATCTACTTTAATTTGGAGTTCATTTATTGGTGGAGATCAGGAAGATGGCGCATATTCAATTAAATTAAATTCAGATAACGAACCAATTGTGGGTGGAGGAACAGCAAGTAATGATTTCCCAACAACACCCGGAACTTGGCATTCAACTTATGTTGGCGGTGTATGCGATGGCTGGGTTGCACGAATTGCAGCAGATGGTTCATCTATAATTACCGGCACTTATGTGGGAACAACTAGTTATGACCAAGTGTTTTTTGTAGAAATTGATGACGATGATAATATTTATTTCACCGGACAAACTAAAGGAACCTACACCGTTACACCCGGTGTATATTCTGAAACGGGAGGGAAACAATTTATCACAAAAATAAATCCTGATTTAACTTCTGTTACATGGTCAACTATTTTTGGATCCGGTGCGTCGGCAATTAATATTTCACCAAGTGCGTTTTTAGTTGATGAATGTGAAAATGTTTATGTTTCCGGTTGGGGCGGCTCAGTTAATCAACTGCATAATTTCGCAACCGGAGTTACATCAGGAATGACTGTTACACCTGATGCATTGCAGGCAACTACAGATGGCAGTGATTTTTATTTCTTTGTATTATCAAAAAATGCCATCGACCTTTTATTCGCAAGTTTCTTTGGGGGTGGAAGTACACAAGAACACGTTGATGGCGGAACTAGCCGCTTCGATAAAGAAGGAGCAATATACCAAGCAGTGTGCGCAGGTTGCGGAGGAAGTGATGCATTTCCAACAACTGCCGGTGCATACAGCGAAACAAACGGCAGTTTTAATTGTAATCTCGGCGTAATTAAAATTAGTTTCAACCTTGCCGGAATTTATGCAGCAGCCATTGCTGAACCATCACTTATTGGTTGTGCTCCCTTTGATGTTGTATTCGATAATACCAGCACCGGAGCAGTTGATTATATTTGGGATTTTGGTGATGGCAGTCCAACCACTACTGCATTTGAACCTTCACATACATATATTAACGAAGGCATTTACGAAGTAATGTTAGTTGCTATCGATTCCAATTCTTGTAACCTTGCCGATACTGCTTATTTATCGGTTACCGTTTTAAGTGATAGTATTAGTGCTGAATTTAATTATACTTCAATAGAAAGTTGTGATAGTTTATTTACAACATTCAGTTTAATTAGCACATTTTCACCTACAACAACTTATACTTGGAATTTTGGCGATGGCACCACTTCAACATTATCAAATCCATCGCACGCCTATTTAACGCCGGGTGAATATACAGTGAGTTTAATAATTGAAGACCCGGGAAGTTGCAATGGAATTGACACCTTCGAATTAACAATTACTTATTTATTTGAATTCAACGAAGGATTCGAATTTGAAGCACTTGGATGCCTTCCAATAGAAGCAACATTTACGGCAAATTATGTTGGTGAAAGTTCTTTAACTTGGGATTTTGGTGATGGAACTTCCGACACCGGCGCTGCAACAAGTCATGTTTATGATATTGCAGGCACTTATAACGTTTCATTAATTGCCGAAAATTGCGGCGTATTAGATACCGTAACTATTCCTGTAATTATCGACGATTTGCCTATCTCATATTTCGATGACGACCCGTATTATATTATTGCAGATACTTGGGTTGGATTTACCAATTTAAGTGAAAATGCAGTAACTTATCTATGGGAATTTAGCGATGGCGGAACCACAACTGCTGTAAATGGCGCACATGTTTTTGAAGAATTAGGCAACTATGAAGTTTGCTTAACTGCATATAATTACAATGGTTGCCCTGATACCTATTGCCGAACCGTGCAAGCTGAAGATGCCGGTGTTATTGATATCCCCACCGCTTTTACACCTGATGGTGATGGCGTTAACGACGTGCTTTATGTAAAAGGATTCGGCATTGATGATATGCAATTATTAATTTTTAATCGTTGGGGAGAATTAGTTTTTGAAACAAGCGATTATCGTATTGGATGGGATGGCACTTACAGAGGTAAATTACAACCTATGGAAGTGTATGTTTATTCATTAACGGGCAGCTTTGCAGATAATGTTTTAATCGAGAAAAAAGGAAATATTACTTTATTGCGATGAACAAATTTATCTCCATATTATTTTGTTTGATTTGTTCGCAAATAATAAAAGCGCAAGATGTTCATTTTTCGCAATTTTTTGCTGCGCCTTTAATTACAAATCCTGCTAATACAGGAAATTTTGACGGAAGCGTAAGAGTAGGATTAAATTACCGCGATCAATGGGGTTCTGTTACTGTTCCTTACAGAACTTTTTCTGCTTATGCCGATGCGGGCATTCAACCCAAAAAAGCATCAAACAGATTTGGAATTGGCGTTTATGCTTTTAACGACCAAGCGGGTGACGGCGTTTTAAATACGAATAAAATCTTTTTATCATCTGCTTATCATATCGGCTATAACGACAATTCTGCATGGCGTTTGGCATTAGGTTTAACAGGTGGTTTTGTGCAAAAAACCGTAGATATTAATAAACTAACCTTCGACAGTCAATGGAACGATTTTGAATTTGATGAAGGACTTTCCAACAATGAATTACCAACTACAGATTTATTGGAATATGTAGATATTGGTGCAGGTGCATTATTAACCATAATGCCTTATGAAGGTGAACGATATATAGTCGGATTTTCGGCTCAACATATTAACGAGCCTCAAGAATCTTTTTTTGATAACAACAATACGGTTGGTATAAAATACACTGCCACTGCAGGTGGTTTTTTTGCAGCAGGAGGCATCGCTTCATTTCAACCACAATTATACGTTTCAACACAAAATAGTGCTTTAGAAATTGTTGCAGGCACTAATGTGAGCATACCAATGAATGCAGAAGACAATCCCTATAATTCAGTTTTTGTTGGTGGATGGTATCGTGTTCAAGATGCTTTTTGGATTGTAGGAGGTGCACAAATAGATAAGTTAACATTTAGCATGAGTTACGATTTAAATTTATCGAGACTGCGCACTGCAAGTAATACGATGGGTGGATTTGAATTAGCGCTAGCTTACATATTTGGCAGCAAAACAAAAAAAGACCCGCTAAAATGTCCGGCTTATCAATAATATTTAATATTGCGCCATTGTTTTCATCAATTGTTTAGAAATGGTAAGATGAAAAGCAGTGCCTCTTCCGGCTTTAGATTCTACCCAAATTTCACCGCCATGACGTTCAACAATTTTCTTACAAATTGCGAGACCAATTCCGGTTCCGCTATATTCTTCTAATGTATGTAAGCGTTGGAAAATAACAAAAATGCGTTGGAAGTATTCTTGGCTGATACCAATTCCGTTATCTCTGAAAACCAATTCCCATTTATCTTTTAAATCATTTATGGAGATTACAATTTCGGGCTTTCGTTTTTTTGCTTTAAACTTGATTGCATTATCAATTAAATTCTGAAATACTTGCGTTAGTTGAATTCTATTGCCATAAACCATAGGTAAATTTTCGGCAATTACCAATGCATCATTCGATTCAATCTTATCTTTTAATACACGGCTTACCGTATTAAATATTTCGTTCAAATCTATTTTTTCATACCCTGTATTAAGTCTATTTATACGGCTGTATTCCAATAAATCATGAATAAGCGATTGCATGCGCTTTGCACCATCAACAACAAAACCCATAAATTGCTGCGCATCTTCATCAAGTTGAGTTGTATAGCGCCGCTCCAAAATTTGTATAAAACTAGTTATGGTGCGCAATGGCTCCTGTAAATCGTGAGAGGCAACATAGGCAAAATGCTCTAGCTCCTGATTAATTTGTGTGAGCTCATTATTTTTTTGTTCGAGCGCTTGTTCTGTAATTTTTTTCTTCTCAATATTCTCTACAATGGCAACGGTAATTACAGCATCATCTATATGACTCATAACAGATACTACCGCTTTTCCCCAAAAAGAAATCCCATTTTTGCGCAAGTATTTTATCTCAGTTATATAATGATTAATCTCCTTTGCATAAATGCGCTCCATCCATTTACGCGAATTATCTGTATCTGCCTGATGAGTAAATTCAAGCACGTTTTTCCCTTTAAGCTCTTCCTCAGTGTAGCCAAGCATTTCAGCAAAAACAGGATTAACATCTACAATTATTCCCGGACTCTTTGAAATAAGAATTCCCATTGGTGAACTTTCGTAAACTGCCCTGAATTTTTCTTCGCTTTCTACCAGAGCCTTTTCACTGTTCTTGATATTTTTCTCCTGCTCTTTTATCCTGGTTATATCTCTCCCAATAGCATAAATTTGATTCTTTATTAGATCGGCTTTCGCATCATAAGAAACGGTTCGCAATTCGCCATCTTTATTTCTTACGCGAATTTGATAATTTGTCATTTCCGACTTCCCCGATTTTATTTCCTCAACTGCCTTGCGCAATTCAGGCAAATCTTCTTCAAGAATTAAATCCCAACCACCGTTTCCTGCAAACAATTCTTCACGGGTATATCCGGTAATTTTTTCATAGGCATGATTAAAATCTAAAATTTGTCCGTTAATGTCGGTAATGAGCATAGCATCAACAGAAATTCGAAAAAACAATTCGAAATCTGCCGGATGTGGCGGTCTGTGAGATATTAAAGGATTACTCATTTCTTAGAAACTCCGCTTGCTATTTATTGTATATCAATCAGGAGTAGATAATGTAAATGTACTATAAATATGTCAAATATTCAGCTATTCGCCAATTGTTACCGGTGGCTTAACCGGGCCGCCAAATTTTCGTTGAATAAAAGGATTAACAAAAACAACCAGCAAAATGAGTATGGTTCCAACATAAAAACCCGGCTCCAAATGCTCGTTCTCATTAAAAAACACGATTGCCATTATTATTCCGTAAACAGGTTCTAAATTCAATGTAATTGATGCGGTGAATACACTGATATGTCGCATACTATACAACGACAAGGTAAATGGCACAACGGTGCATAATCCGGCAAATAAAATTAAATTTACGATATCAATACTCGAAGGAATTAATTGTAGATTTTCTTGGGTGGAAATATAAAATGGCATAATTGCGGTAAGCAATAAAAACCCGGTTCCAATTTCAATAAATGTGATATTTAATGGCGCTGTTTTACCAATCATTTTTTTATTAAACAGCGAAAACAAGGTCGCAAAAAATGTAGATAATAATCCTAAAATAATGCCGTTGGTATAATCGCCCGAAAAGCGGAAGACTAAATATATTGCGGGAATTACGAGCACCGCCAAAATTAACTCATACCAAATAAATTTCTTTTTAAACAACAGTGGTTCAAACACTGCCACAAAAAATGAAGTGGTTGCTAAACAAGTAAGTGCTACAGAAATATTTGCAGCTTTTATAGAGCCATAAAATGTAATCCAGTGACAAGTTACCAGCACGCCAATTCCGGTTAATTGTAATACTGTTTTTTTATCAATTTGCCGAATGGTTCTCCATAATGCCGGAATAGCCAGCATAATTAAAGCTGTTATGCCCATTCGGTACCATACCAACACTGTTTCTTGCAGCGGAATTATTTTACCGAACACAGCAGTAAATCCCCACAAAAAAACACAGAGATGATAAACGAGATAAGCCTTTTTATATTCCGGGTCCATGCGGCAAAATTAAATAATTCCGCCGTCGGCAAAGCTATAATAATCTTTATCGCCAATAATTACATGGTCTAAAACATTTATTTCCAGCAATGTTGCAGCCGTTTTCAGCTTTTTGGTGATAGAAATATCTGCTTCACTCGGCTGCAAATTTCCTGATGGATGATTGTGCACCAAAATCAGCGACGACGATAATTTCATTAATGCGCTTCTCAAAATAATTTTCATATCCACCACCGTTCCGGCAACGCCACCGATGCTGATTTTTTCTTTATCGATAATGCGATTACCTTTATTGAGATGTAACACCCAAAATTCTTCATACGGTAAATCGGATATCAACGGATAAATAATATCGAATATGTCGCGACTTGTTTTTATTTGCGTTTTAATTTCTGCTTCGGCTAAGTTGCGCCTTCGACCAAATTCCAGCGCCGCAATTAAGGTGAGTGCCTTAACCGGTCCAACTCCCGAAAATTGGGTAAAGTCAGGTACGCTTAGCCTACCTAATGCATTTAAATCGTTTTTATAGTGTAATAAGATGCGCTGTGCGAGTTCCACTGCTGTTTCCTTAGTGCTTCCACTCCCAATAAGAATGGCCATTAATTCGGCATTAGTTAAACTTTGGCGACCTTTTAATTGCAACTTTTCACGCGGGCGATCTTCCTCAGCCAGTTGCTTTAGCGTAAATCCTGTATTTCCTTCCATCACATTTCCTCCTCACAGGCCAAAAATAAAAAAAACCTGATAGTTTGCACTATCAGGTTTACAATATCTTGAGATATTAATTACTTCACTTCAGCTACAGCAGCTGCAGGACGCATTAACGCTGACTTAATATTCGCAGCTTTATTTTTGTGAATTACGTTTCTTTTTGCAAGTTTATCGATCATTGACACTACTGTAGGAAGCATTTTTTCAGCTTCTGCTGGTTCAGCAGCTCTTAGCTTACGAATAGCGTTACGGGTTGTTTTACCATAGTAACGGTTTGCTTCATTGCGTTTCTCAGATTGACGAATCGATTTTTTCGCGGCTTTATGATGTGCCATACTATTATCTTAGTTTTTAAATTGGAGTGCAAATATACGGCGTATTACCAAAAAACCAAAGAAATAACTTACATATTTTGACAAATCACCCAATATGCTTGCACTTTTTGCCTTAAACATCATTAAAAGCCTCACCTGTTAAGCATTACAGCTATTCAATCATCCTCAAAAAGCCTTCTTCATCTATAATATTTACAGTGCCAATCTCCTTCGCCTTATCCAGTTTAGAACCTGCATTTTCGCCGGCAACCAGGTAGTTGAGGTTTTTCGACACACTGCTAATCAGCTTACCACCATTGCTTTCTACCAATTCTTTAGCCTCATCGCGGGTGAAACGGGTTAGCGAACCGGTAAATAAAAAGGTTAAATTGGACAGTTTTGCCGATTGCGGCTCCGCCTTTTGGTTTTTAAGGTTTAATCCTCCTGCTTCAAGTTCCAAAATCATGTGCTGGTTACCGGCATTATGGAAATAATCGAGCACACTGGATGCCACCTTAGGCCCGATGCCATCGATAGCTTGTAACTGCTCAGGTGTTACCTCAAACAGTTCCTTGAGGTTATTAAGCGTTTTTACGAGGTCTTTGGCAGTTTGTGTACCGATGTGCCGAACACCTAATCCGTTTACCAAACGCCAGAGGGGTTGCTCCTTACTTTTGGTTATGCCATCGCGAAGCTTATTAATACTTTTTTCTTTCCACCCTTCCAGTTTACCAACCTTTTCAAAATCCAGCTTGTATATATCCGGTATGGTGCGCAACAACTCTGCTGTATAAAACGAACTCACTGTTTCGCGACCAAATCCATCAATGTCCATTGCCTCTTTACTAACAAAATGAATTAATCGCTCTTCAGCCTGCGCCTCACACTCAGCATTCACACATCTGTAAACGGCTTCCTCGGCAGGTTTAACAATTGGTTGGTGGCAAGATGGACATTCGCGAGTAAAAATAAAAGGTGTGCTTTCTGTTTTTCTTTTTTCTATAACCACTCGGTCAATATATGGAATTACATCACCTGCTCTTTGCACTACAACTACATCACCAATACGAATATCTTTTTCCCGAATAATATCTTCATTGTGTAACGAAATAGATGAAACAGTTACACCACCTACAAATACCGGTTTTACTTTAGCAACAGGTGTAATGGCTCCTGTGCGACCAACCTGATATTCTACATCTACTAATTCCGTTTCTACTTCTCGCGCTTTAAATTTATACGCAATTGCCCAACGCGGATGGTGTGATGTGGCACCACATTCTTTTTGTAAATCAATATCATTTACTTTTATTACCATGCCATCTATTTCGTATGCATAATCGTCGCGTTTTTCTTCCCACGACTGAATAAATGCATGCACTTCGGCAATTGATTTACATAATTTTTTTTCCTGTTGTGGAACTTTAAATCCGAGTGTGCCTAGCTGATTAATATTATTAAAATGTTTATTTAAGATGGAAGTATTAAACATATCATTACCATCGCGATCCACAGCATAAGCCATTTGATACATAAATGCTTCGAGTCCGCGCTTTTCTACTTCAACGGAATCCTTTACACGCAAGGCTCCCGCAGCCGAATTACGTGGGTTTTGAAGAATTTGCAATCCTTCCTCCTCACGTTTTTCATTAATTTTTGCAAAAGTTTTTTTATTAATAACTACTTCTCCCCTCAGCTCCACCCGATGAATACCTAATGCTGAAAATTTTGCACTCAGCGGCACCGATTTCATTCGACGTGCATTATTGGTAATTTCATCGCCCTGAATTCCATCGCCTCTTGTAGCTGCGCGAATTAATAAATCGTTTTCATAAATTATGGCTATAGAAGAACCATCAAATTTTGGTTCAACACAATATTCAATGGATGTGCGTCCCGTTAATTCTTTTATGCGTTTATCAAAATCATTTAAATCGACTTCATCATAACTATTTTCCAAACTCAGCATCGGAATAGAATGTGCAACAGAAGGAAAATCGCTGGTAAGCGTTCGTGCAACACGTTCAGTTGGCGAATCGGGTGTAAGCAATTCGGGAAATTGATTTTCTAAAGCTTTTAACTTTTTAAATAACATGTCGTAATCGTAATCCTTAATAGTAGGACTTGCTTCAACATAATATTTCCAGTCGTGAAAATTAATTACCTGTTTTAAATCGTCGATTACATCGCGGGCAGCATCTGATGTGTAGTTTAAATCTGCAACATTTTTTATAAGTGTTGCTGTTAATTGTTGTAATTCCTGTTGATTTTGTTCACTGTATTTCATACAAGATCTTGTTATAATTTCAAATATAAGTGCTTAGCGACAAAGATATTGGAAATTTCGTTTAGACATCAATTTTACTGTTTTAAAGTGCAAAATGAATTGCCCCATCAGCGTCTTCATTTCAAAGAAGCTCCCGCATGGTGAATTTGTTCATTAAAATAAATTATCTCAGCGAGACCCTGATGAATGGCAGGCTATTTCAGGAGGAGACACCTTACAATATCACAATTTTTTTTATGCCTATTGGTTGATTATTGTTATAAACTGTTAATATATACACTCCTGAATTAATGTTATTTCTAGAAAATCCAAAACGTTTCGTATTATTTGTTTCTGCAATTTCCCTGTTTGAAATTGATTGCTGATAGATAAATTTACCTGTAATATCAGTAATTAAAATGCTCATTGAGCCCATGTTAGTAATTCCAGTTATTTGGATAATTGCTTCATCAACTACCGGATTAGGGTAAATTAAAATATTTGATTCTGTATAGGGCATTTCCATCACTCCTATTATTAATGTATCGCAACCGGGGACTAAACATCCTAAGCTATCAAATTTTATAGCCCAAAAATTTTGATCCTCACTTGTGGTCTCACTGAAACCGGCACCAACTCCAATAAATCCACCATCTGGCGTTAAGGCAAGATCGTTAATTCGATCATTGAAGTAATCTGCCGTTGCGGTGTAATACCTTTCCCAATAAGGAACGCCACCACTACTTATTTTACTTACGATTCCAACATAGTGAGAACTATAATTAGATGCATAATAACCCATAACAATAAAATCTCCATTAGGAAGCTCTTTAGCTAAGCCAGGATACAATTCTTGATGAGATAGAGTGTCAATATCTATTAGGGATTCATATTTCCAAACCACTTCACCATATTTATCAGTTTTAAAAACATAACTTTGATATGGAGGGCTAGGAAAATAAGCACCTGGCCCATACATACCTCCATCATTTGACTTTAACCCATAAAATAAATAGTCTGTATGAAATGTTGTTGAAGATGTTTCAATGCCGGCTGAATCAATAATACGGTAATGATAGCCCTCAGGTAAAATGGGGCTGTCAGAATTAATTACATATACAGAGTCATTTGAACCAATACTAAAATTAGTAGGATTTAATTCATTATTAGTTCCATAACGTTTAATCCATATCAATTCACCTTCACTATTTAATTTGACAAAGTGAAAACCATATGAATCATTTGAATCCCAACCCGAATATAAAAGATTTCCATCACTAAACTCTTTTACCTGAAGCCCATAAATGTGGCCATCAAAACCATACCTTTTTAGAAATATTGTATCTCCGGTTGCCGGATCAATTTTTAATAAATACATCTCTGATTCTATTAATGTCTGCCTTGGACCACTAAATAAAACATTGCCATCTTGTGTAAGTATTGCAGACTGATTTTCACAGTAATAACTCACTCCGGAATCACCTAATACATTTTGCCAAACTACATTGCCTTCAAGGTCTATTTTAGTGAACTTTAATTTTTCATCAAAATAATCGCCAACTTCATAACCCCATCCATTTCCAATTAACACATAGCCATCTTCTAATACTATGACACTTATCCCAACATCGTCACCCTCATTAAAATCAATTGTTTTGTTAAAGGTTACTTGGCTATCCAAATTATTATACACGAGCACTATTATCAATGATAATATTACCCGTGTTCTCAAACATTTATTGATAATTTTCACTGCTTAACAATTTTAAATGAATCAACTACTTTACTTAGGCTGAATTAACAACCCAACTAAACCAACAATTTATCTATCGCCTCCGCCAATTTTCTATCCTTTTCGGTAACAACATTTCCCGCATCATGTGTAGTTAAATTAATGGTAACTGTATTGTACACATTACTCCAATTTGGATGGTGATTTTGTTTTTCGGCTATAAAGGCAACGCGGGTCATAAATGCGAATGCATCTATAAAATTGGCGAATTTGAATGTTTGGGTGAGGGTGTTATTTTCTTCTTTCCACATAGAACTGATTTTGAGTTAAAGATAAGCGGTAGTTTGCTATTATGACCTATTTTGGTTGCAAATCGACTAGCACAACTTTTGAATACTAATGTTCCACTACATAGGCTTAGTGAGCGATCTGCCTTTATTAAAGCTTAAAATTTCAAACTATTTGGTTAAATTTGCTAAAACCCACAATATGAACACACCTTTCAAAAAGCTTTTGGAGTATTCTGCTCAAGCAGGTGCCTTTTTAATATTACCAACAAGTGCAGGTGCACAGGTAATTTATCACAATATTGACCCCGACTCAGTTTTTGAGAATGATGGAAATATTCAAATTGACTTTAATGCAGATGGCGTTAATGATTTAGATTTCTCAGCGTTTTTCGAATATGATTGGACGTTCTGGACTGATGGAACTGAAGCATGGTGGGGAGATTTATCTGTAATCATTTCAAACTTTAGTGCTGTGATTTCAAATATGCCATATCCAGATTCATATGGCGCATTAGATTTAATGGAAGGATTTTCGATAAATAATTCGGCAAATTGGAATCTATGGGACACTATAAAACTTATAGACTATAATAGTTATGATTCCTATATTTATGCTTATAGTGCATATAATAATTGGAACGGCAGTAATAAATATCTAGGCGTAAAATTTCTTATTAGTGGCGAGGAACATTATGGATGGGTGCGACTTAGCATAACAAATGATGGAACCGATGAAGGGTTGAAGCATTATACTGTCGCTGTGCAAGACTACGCATATGAGGCAATGCCGGGCGTGCCTCTTGTAATTACAAACCAAACATCCTCTATTGCCGAACACGTATTTATTTCTGATGATTATGATTTCCAAAACGCATCAGACTTTACAGTGGAATTCGAAAAAAGTGAATTTGAATCGACTGTTAGTGCTTACCGCATATTTATTTACCCATATTCCTACTTAGATCCAACACCCCCATCTCTGGCTTTTTGGGAAACACTACCTCCTGAACGTTTTTTTGATGTGTTACCGATAGGAGCGCCTTCCTATTCTGTTTCATTACCCGCTGCAATGTTCGATATTAACGGGAATCCGATTTTAACCGGATACCCGTCTTATTATAAAGCAATTATTGTTTCAATAGCGGATGGGGCTATGGTGACACAAAACAATGTTTCAGTTCCTAGTAACCCGATATTAAATAGTCTCACTATTGTAGGAAAACCATATTATGTGCACATCACTGAGTCCGGCAACAACTGTGATATTACGGATTTCGATGTTACCTTTCATAAGCCAAATGACGAAACGGGAATTGCTGAATACCGAGTATATATTTTAAATGATTTACAACCATCAGCTTCGGGCGAGGATGTGCGCTTTTATGAGAGTATTATTCCAAATGGGAGTACAACTTATTTTGTTTCCCCCAGCGCTGATAAATTAATTTTTGAGGATAGTGTGCCAATACTTTTTCATAATTATTATACAGAAATTTTGGTTATTGCTGACGGCATTGAAGCTACCTATTCCAATTCTGTGTCGACCCGTTATTATGAATCATCATACTATGGAAATATTTATGGAGAAGAGGCTCAATTTTATTGCGAACAATATAACCATATGCCTGTAATTTCCTTCATAGATTTCACTAAAACACCTGCAGATATCCGAGTGCAATTTAATGGGCCATCTAAAATATTTAAAGTAGATGAATACAGGATTTATATTGTTCCGGAAGCCGATACTGCTGACTTTACACCGGAGATAGCTAAAAATATTCCTGAGGCTAATTACATGCTCATAAATCCACCGGTTACTGATTTAGATGTGGTATTGCCTGCTAATTTGCCTGATATTTATGGTAATCTAGTTGCTGCTGATAAACGCTATGCAGTTATGATTGCACTTATTGAAAATGCATCATTACCAAAAATTTCTGTGTCATTTGCGTCTGAAACATTCAACCTATTAAGTGATGAAGGGAATATCGCACTGCCTTACTCTTATATTTATGAAAATAATTTGTATGTAATGAGTAATGGTAATTTTCCATATTTGCTTAATTTGTATAACATGGCCGGGGAAAAAGTTTTGTCATATGAAATAACAACCACATTTACTATCATAGAACTTAATGATATAGCTAAAGGAATTTATATAATAAAAGCTACCCCAACAGAAGAAATGCCCACAAAAAAAATATTTGTGGGACATTCTGATTACTAAAATGTTGTAGTAACTATTTTAAATCTGATTATTAAATTTATTGAATCACACTAATTTTTAACGTGTTGGTTCTTGCCATTTCTTTTACAGGCATGGTACCTAAATTTATTACCACATCATCTTTTTTAAGATAGCCGATTTCTGCGAGGTGTTGTTGTACTTCTTTAAAGGTATTATTAGTGCCGCGCATACCGTCGTAATAAAATGCTTCAACGCCCCACAATAAATTTAGAATATTTACTACTTCGGGATTATTGGTGAATACATAAATTTTTGCTTTCGGTCGACAACTGGAAACCATAAATGCGGTGTAACCTGTTTTTGTCATTCCCATTATTGCGGCAGCGTGAACTTCGCCTGCAATATTGCATGCATTAAAACAAATGGCATCGCTTAAATATGTTTTCGAATTTTTATCAGGTTGGTGGCGACGGTTGTAAACTATTTCTTCTTTTTCGGCTTGTTCAACAATGCGCACCATGGTGCTGATAACTTTTACGGGATATTTTCCGGCTGCAGTTTCGGCACTAAGCATTACGGCATCTGCGCCATCTAAAACCGCATTGGCAACATCTGTTACTTCAGCTCGGGTTGGATGTGCATTTTCTATCATGCTTTCCATCATTTGCGTGGCAATAATTACCGGTGTGGTTTTTTCGAGACAACGGCGGCACAAATCTTTTTGAGTGAACGGCACTAATTCAACAGGCATTTCAACGCCCAAATCGCCGCGCGCTACCATAATGGCATCAGTGGCATCGATAATGGCATCGATATTTTTTAAGGCTTCCGGTTTTTCAATTTTTGCAATTACCATGGCATGGTGTCCGTGGTGACGAATAATATTTTTCAAATGAATAATATCATCTGCCTTGCGCACAAACGAAAGGGCAATCCAGTTGGCGCCTTCATTTAATGCAAATAACAAATCGGCATGGTCTTTTTCAGTGAGCGATGGTATGCTTACTTGTGTATCGGGGAGATTTACTCCTTTCTTAGATGAAATTGGTCCTCCGAAAATAACCTTGGTAACTACATGATCGTGCTGATTGGTTTCCAGTACTTTCAATTCTATTTTACCGTCATCTATTAATATTGTTTCGCCGGGACGCACATCGCTTGGGAATTTGGGATAAGTGATGTAGGCTCTTTTATTATCGCCGATTAGCGGATGCGTTGTAAATTCAAAAATATCGCCTTCTTTTAACACCGTTAGCGGAAGTACTTCTCCCAATCTGATTTTAGGGCCTTGCAAATCGGCTAAAATACTTACATGTGTGTTTAATTCTTTGTTAACTTGTTTAATCAGGGCAATGGTTTGCTTATGGATTTCGTGTGTGCCATGCGAAAAATTCAATCTAAATACATCAACGCCTGCATGAATAAGCTTGGTAATCATTTGATGGTTGCTGCTAACAGGGCCTAGTGTAGCAATAATTTTGGTTTTATTTCCTCCTCGTTTCATTTTGCTTGGTATAATTTATTTTTGAGTATGCTTTTATTGTTTTTTGGAATTATTGTCAAAGATGAGGTTGTTTTTCGACTTCAACGATTCAGGGTCAATAATAACTGCGGCCTGAATTTGTTCAATATCTTTTATTTTTTTTAAAATTTCTTGTTTGCGGGGAAGGTAGTATGCTCCCTTAATTATGAGGAGGTAGTCTAATTCTTTCAATTCGGGTATTAAACAGGTGGGTCCTTGCTTGTTCTGAATGATGTGAAACATAGACATGGTAAGCATTTCCTCGTAATCGAACTTTGCAAATCCGGTTTGAATTCTGTTCACCGGATCGATTTGAACCAAATCGTCGGTTTTTGCGAGCTGTTTATGCAGCGCATTGTTCACAAACCACGCCATACGGTAGTCTTGGAGGGGTGTTGCTATTCCGATGAGGACAAAATTGAACTCCGGGTCTATTTTAAGTTTTCGCTTCGCCACTGTTCATAAAATGTGGCCATAAAGGTAAGATACAACTATTATATCTCTGCACATTTGCACAATCCATATACATTCATTTATCTTTGCACTTTATTTTTAAACAATTCCTCCCTCGACGGGGAGTATTAAAACCTAAAACAATGTCAGAAATTGCAGAAAAAGTAAAAAAGATCATTATCGACAAGCTTGGTGTTGACGAGAGCGAAGTAGTTCCGGAAGCCAGCTTTACCAATGATTTAGGAGCTGATTCACTAGACACAGTAGAGTTAATCATGGAATTTGAAAAGGAATTCAGTATTTCTATTCCTGACGAACAGGCTGAAGGCATTACCACAGTTGGTGACGCTATTGCTTACCTGGAAGAACACGTTAAGTAATTTTTTTCCATCTCATGGCATCAAGAAGAGTTGTAGTAACCGGTTTAGGGGCATTGACCCCCCTGGGCAACTCTGTACCTGCTTATTGGGAGGGGTTGGTAGCCGGCAAGAGCGGTGCTGATTTTATCACGCGCTTTGACGCTACCAACTTCAAAACCCGATTTGCATGCGAGGTTAAAAACTTCGATCCTACCAGCGTTATCGACAAAAAAGAGGTGCGCCGTATGGATCCGTTTCTTCATTATGCTATTGCAGCTGTTGAAGAAGCCGTGCAGGATGCAGGTATTAAAAGCGACGAGGTTAATGTTGACCGCGTTGGTGTTATCTGGGCCAGTGGCATTGGTGGTATAAAAACTTTTGAAGAAGAAGTTTTTGCTTTTGCCAAAGGCGACGGAACACCGAGGTTTAATCCGTTCTTTATTCCAAAAATGATTAGCGACATCGCCGCAGGCATGATTTCTATCAGATATGGATTCAGAGGCGTAAACTTCGCTACGGTTTCTGCTTGTGCATCATCTACTCACTCTATCATTATTGCAGCCGACTGTATCAGGTTAGGCCGCGCCGATATTGTGATTTCAGGTGGTTCTGAAGCATCTGTCACCGCCCCGGGCGTTGGTGGATTTAATGCCATGAAAGCCTTAAGTGAACGCAACGACTCACCTCAAACTGCCTCTCGCCCTTTCGATGTAGATCGCGATGGCTTTGTGCTTGGTGAAGGTGCCGGTGCGCTTATTTTGGAAGAATATGAACACGCTGTTAAACGCGGTGCAACTATTTATGCAGAATATATGGGTGGTGGCATGAGTGCCGATGCCTATCATATGACTGCTCCGCATCCGGATGGTTTAGGTGCTCAATTGGTTATGAAAGACGCTTTCAGAGATGCAGGAATGCAATTTGAAGAACTCGATTACATCAATGTACACGGAACATCCACTCCAATTGGCGACCCACAGGAAATAAAGGCCATTCAAACCGTTTTTGGTGAGCATGCTTACAAAATGAACATCAGCTCAACCAAATCCATGACAGGTCACCTACTTGGCGCAGCGGGCGCTATAGAGGCTATTGCAAGTATTCTTGCACTGAATAATGGTATTATTCCTCCTACAATTAACCATTTTACAGACGACCCTGTATTTGATACAAGACTCAATTTAACGTTCAATAAAGCGCAAAAGCGCGAATTAAACGCCGTACTAAGCAATACCTTCGGTTTCGGTGGACATAATGCTTCAGTGATATTTAAAAAATTGAGTAGCTAATTGCTTGCTGTCAGAACTTCGCAAATTTTATAACTGTAATCTGGGACCCGAACAGGTCTTTTGCCGGAAGCTGAAAAGTATTACCGGATTGTCGCCCATTAATTTTAATGTTTACAAACTTGCTTTCCAGCATAGTTCTATCCATAATTCGGTGCATTCGAACAACGAACGCTTAGAATTATTGGGCGATGCTGTAATAGATTTAGTAATTGCCGATTTCCTCTTTAAAAAATATCCCTACAAAACAGAAGGATTTTTAACCGAAATGCGCAGTAAAATTGTGAGTAGAGAGCAATTAAATCGCGTTGCATTAAAAATCGGGCTCGGCGAAATGATGCAAATAAGAAAAGGCGGCACCGACCTCACTAAAAGCAATGTGTTGGGCAACGCCCTAGAAGCCTTAGTGGGAGCCATTTATGTGGATTCAGGTTATATAAGTGCCAGTCAGTTTTTTATGCACAAAATATTAATTCCTCATTACGAAATTGCCGATTTAGAAAGTTTAGTAATTAATTTCAAGAGTAAAATTATTGAGTGGGCGCAAAAAAATGGTCGCGATATTAAATTCGACCTTATTGAAGAGCACGAATTAAAAGGCAAGCGCATGTATAAAATGGGATTATATCTCGACACCGAATTAATTGCGGAGGATATTGACTACAGTAAAAAGCGCGCTGAACAAAAAGCAAGTGAAATCGGTTGCAGGAAATTAGGCTTGCACGAGGCATAAAAAAACTCCCCGGCTATTAACCGGAGAGCATGAACCCTGCGTTTTAAATAATTAATTATTTGCTAATTCAAATTTTATAGGGATGGTAGTTTTTACCCTAACGGCAACACCATTTTGTTTGCCGGGAAACCATTTTGGCATGGATTCAACGGCGCGCATTGCTTCTTCATCGCAACCGGAACCAATACCGCGTATTAATTCTACGTTGGAGATAGTGCCGTCAGTATTAATTACAAAACCAACATATACTGTTCCTTCAGTTCCAATTGATTTCGCATAACTTGGATAACGAACCTGTTTTTGAATCCATCTCTGCATGGCTAAATAACCACCGTTAAATTCAGGCATTTGGTCTACAAAAATTTTAATTTCATCTTTTTTGATGTCCGGTTTTAATTCCACTTTTGGTTGATCAATTATTGGAACGTCAACTTTTGGGCCTTCGGTTGTTTTGTCGCTGATTTCTTTGCCTTTTAAGTCATCAATAGTTGGTGCTTTATCGTCGGTTACTAATTTATCTTCTTTTGCAATAAACTCAGTATAAGCCTGAGTTGCTTGATGTACCACTTCTTGAACCGGTGGTTTAGGCAGTTCAACTTTAGGTAATTCAGGCGCAAAATCTACTTTGTCAAGCTTGACAATGATAATTGGTTTTTCTTCTACCGCTTCTATTTTTTTGTCGGTTAAGCTGTAAGCAGAAAATGCCGAGGTTAATAAAACGGCAATCAATAACGCACCTTTAAGGTTGCGAGATGAATCTTTGCGCAATTGATAAGCACCGTAAGCCTTGTTGCGGTTCTCGAAAATAATATCATCAATAGATGATTGGAGATAGCTGTTTGAATTTTTCATAGCAGTGAATTTTAAATTGTGATGAAAGTGTAAACCTTTTTCCATAAGCACTTCATTATTTATTTTTTTGGAGTATGTTCAGTTGAACTTTTTCATCATCGGTTAATTCTTGAATGGCATAAGTAGGCACATTGGTAATTACCATTTCGTCTAACAGGCTCACCATATCGTTGTAATCGGCTTTATCGGTAAGTTTAATAATACAAATAAGGCCATTTTCTGCATCTACCAATCGTTGTTCCTTTATTCGATTGTACAATAGTTCACGAATGCCTGTATGCGCATAATTGCTTGGTTTCATCTCTTCTGTTTGCAGGCCGTTGTAATAAAATAATTGGTCATTGGCATCTGCAATTAATGTAATTGTTCGGCTGTCGCCCACTGCAGTTTGCGGACCGGTATTCTCGGGCATGAGCAATTCTATAGCCGTATTATTTTGCAACACGGTAGTCAGCATAAAAAATGAAATCAGTAAAAATGCCAAATCGACCATTGGTGTGAGGTCAACAAACAAAGATTTTCGGGTTGAACGGCCATTGTGCTTAGCAACAGTTGCCGAACGGTTGTTTTCCATTTGTGCCATAACAATAAGTTTTACTGCTATGATGTTTAAAACGGAAAATTCCATAAGGAGTTATACCAAAAAACACAATGTGAGAAAACCATGACAGAGCGCAATGCAAGAAGCCTTGATTAGCTTGTCGAACAATCGACAAATTAATCAAGGCTTTGAGGTTTTAATTAAATTAAAATGTGCGTAGGAAATATTATTTATCCCCCGGCTTTTTTCCCTCTTCCTTTTCATCTTCCACTTTCACCATATCGCCGGCCTTAAGCACGTTGTTAATGGTATTGTATGGTCCACTGATTATAGTTTGGCCATCGGATAAACCTTCTTTTATTTCAATATAATTATCATCTTGTAAACCCGAAACAACAATTACTTCTTTTGCTTTATCGCCATCCATGATGTAAACAATTTCATTTGTTTTTTTATCAGCTTTATTGCTTGTAGTATCTTCTCGCGTTGTAATTGCTTGAATTGGAATTGATAATACCTTGCGTGCAATATCAGTTTTAATTTCAACCGTTGCACTCATGCCCGGATAAAAAGGATATTTGCTTCCAGCTTTTGCTAATAAATCGGCATACGATTCAGGCAATAAATAAATTTTTACTTTAAAGTTTGTTGCTTGATCGGAAACAGCACTTAAAATACTTCCGCTGCCGGCAGTGTTGGCAATTTGAAAAACAACACCTTTAAATGTGCGGTTCATATATGCATCCACTTCAATATCTGCTGTATCGCCAACATCGATGCGCAATACATCGTTTTCGCTAACATCAACCTGAATTTCCATTTGTGTTAAATCGGCAATGCTCATTAATTGGTCGCCGGTCATTTGAATGGTACCCAAAACTTTTTCACCCTTCTTTTTATTTAATCCCACAACGGTTCCTGCTGCCGGCGAATAAATAGATGTGCGCTTAAAATTGTTGCGCATTTCTTTTAACATGGCTTCACTGCTTTTAACAGTGTATTCCATAGCTGTTACACTTTCTTGTGCAATTTCATATTCTGCTTTTGATGTTTGAAAAGCTAATTGCGACTGCTCAAATTCCATTTGAGAAATAACTTTATCTTTTAATAATTGCGAGCTTCTATCGAATGCAATTTTAGCGTTATCGTATTGCAATTTTGATTGTAACACACGCGCTCTGGCACTTGATAATTGCGCTTTGGTATTATCTAATCCTGCTTGTGCTTGTTCAACTTGCGTTTCATATAAATCGGGATTAATACGCATTAATAAATCGCCTTCCTTAACCTTATCACCTTCGCGAACAGGTAAATCTACAATCTCTCCTGAAATTTCGGCAGCAATACTTACTTGTGTTACGGGATATATTTTTCCGCTTGCGGTTACCGTTTCAATAATATCTCTTTTAACAACTGAATCGGTTGTTACGGCAATTTTAGCGCCGCCGTTAAACCAACCTTGCTTATTTCCAATAAGGATAACAACAATAAAAATTGCAACAATAACACCTAATATTTTTAATGCACGCATAATAATTCTATTTAAAATTCTAATGGTTTGTCTAGGTAATAATCAATAATTTTCGATTTGAATATCAAATCGTATTTGGTTTGCACTAATGTGGATTCTGCTTGTGCTTTTGTATTAATTGCATTGGTATAATCGAACGATGATGCCGTTCCCATATTAAATTTTTTCTCTGCAAATTCAAATGCATTGGTTGCTGCTTCAAAACTTTTTTCTGCTGCCGCATAAGATGCCATGGCTGCTTTTAAATCGTTAATTGCTTGCGTTACGTTTTGGCGCATGGTATTAATGGCAATTTGTTGATTTAATTGGGTGTTGATATAAGCAAGATTTGCATTCTCTTTATTAATTAAAACTGTTCCGTTATTAAAAATGGGAATTTGCAACGAAACGCCAACTACCTCACTTAAGTTGTTATTTATTTGTGTGCCATAAGGCTCTGATTCTGTTATGAATGGTGGATAAATGGCATTGGAGTAATTTGTTCCAACTTGACCTATTAAACTCAATGTTGGCAATGCTCCTGCAGCGGCAATTTTTTTGGCATACTCATCGCTTTGCAATTGATAACCGAATTTTTTTATGCTCGCTCTATTTTCAATTGCGTAATTAGCAACTGTAAGTGCATCGGGAACGGGAGCATATAATATTTTATCGAGTTGATTAATATCCGGAAATGCAATTGATATATTTTCTGAAACATCTAATTGCAATAATAATTTTAAATCGAGCTTAGTTTTATCGAGTTGATTTGCAGCTTGGATTTGCGCCAATTGGTCTTGAGCTAATTGCGCTTCTAAGGTTAATAAATTGCCTTCAGGTATGCTTCCTGCTTGTGCCAATTTTTGCGAATTGTTTAATTGCACTTCAGTGGTGTTAATTTTTTGTCCTGCAATTTTCACTTGTTCCTCTGCAAACATCACAGCGAGGTAGGCAACAATAACTTGAAATTGGACATTCTCAACTACCTCCTTATAATTCATTCCCGATACTTCTAAATCGGTTTTGCTTTTTTGAATGGTATTATAAATGCTGCCGCCGCTAAATAAACTTAAGGTAGAGGTTGCTTGATATCCATTGGTTTGGAAACTATTAGAAAGCGGCAAGTTGGTAACCGGGTCGATGGTATAACCGAAGTTCCAAAAATACGATGAACCTGCATTTAGGTTTGGCAATAAAAGCAACTTACTCTGATTAGCCGCTTTTGCCGAAAACTCGACTCCGGCTTCTACCTGCTTTAAGGTAAGGTTATTATCGGTGGCAATGGTAATACATTCCTGTAAGGTAAGTGTCTTCTGCGCTAAAAGCATTCCTTGAACACCAAATAATATTGCAATGATGAATAATTTTTTCATGACGGGCTAAAATTACCTCAATTTTGACGAGTGGGTTAAAGTTTTAGATAAATTAAGACATTTTAAGGATTAATGGAGCAAATAGGATAAAAGTTACAGCTTTACTGACGCTTTTCATTCAATGTTAAGCGATTATGAATTGATAAATTCGGCAAATTTGGATGAAGCAGTTAACTTTACGGCATGGGAATAATCACGGATCCGGATGGTTTTTTTATGGATGAGGCCTTAAAAATGGCAGAAAAGGCATTGCAGGAAGACGAGGTGCCGGTTGGGGCAATAATAGTAGCGGCGAACCAAATCATCGCCAAATCGCATAATTTGGTTGAAAAACTGAGTGATCCAACAGCACATGCTGAAATGCAATCGATTACAGCTGCTTGTAACCATTTTAATTCGAAATACCTTGCCGATTGCACCCTTTATGTAACCTTAGAGCCTTGTCCGATGTGCGCCGCAGCCAGCTATTGGGCTCAAATTGGCAGAATAGTTTATGCTGCTTCCGACCCCAAAATGGGTTTTAGCCGTCATGAACATTTATTGCACCCAAAAACTGCCGTTACAAGTGGTATTGGTGCTGAAAAATCGCAAATCATGCTTAAAAACTTTTTTACCGGTAAGCGCTGATTGAAATTATTTGAATTTAAACGAACTTGATTTCAGCGTTGCTGTTTTAACTGTAACAACTATTATTTAAAAATAAAACTTAATAAACAATTATGGCATTTCAATTACAACCGCTCCCTTATAGTTTCGATGCGCTGGAGCCGCATATCGACGCAAGAACGATGGAAATTCATCACGATAAACATCATGCTGCGTACACCAATAATTTAAACAATGCAATTGCCGGTACCGAATGGGAAAGCAAAACCATTGAAGAAATTTTAGCAAACGTTTCTAAAATTTCTCCTGCTGTTCGCAACAATGGCGGTGGATTTTACAATCACAATCTTTTTTGGGAAATTATGGCACCAAATGCAGGCGGAACACCAACAGGTGATTTATTAGCTGCTTTCGAACGCGACCTGGGTGGATTTGATAAATTTAAAGAAGCATTCAGCGCTGCTGCTGCAACACGTTTTGGTTCGGGATGGGCATGGTTAATTGTTACTGCCGATAAAAAATTAGCGGTAACATCTACACCTAATCAGGATAATTCATTAATGGATATTGCTGAAGTAAAAGGCACTCCGATTTTAGGTATTGATGTGTGGGAACATGCATATTATCTAAATTATCAAAATCGCCGACCTGACTATGTTGGTGCGTTTTATAATGTAATAAATTGGGAAGTTGTGGCGCAGAAATTTGCTGCTGCGATGTAACCTTAAACATATTAATGTGTGAAGCCTCCTTAGGGAGGCTTTTTTTGTGGGGTGGATGAAAAAGGAACGCGGATGACGCGGATATTAATGGTTTATATGATGGGGGTAAACGCGGATTGCCTGCGGCCGCGGATTGGTTTTGGGGGTGGAAGGGAAAGGGGACCTGCCTGGCGGCAGACAGGCGCGGATGACGCGGATTTTAATGGCTTATATGATGGGTGTAAACGCAGATTGCCTGCGGCCGCGGATTGGTTTTGGGTGAAAACGAAGAATTCCACCAATTGGCTTTTAAGCAATCGCTATCGCGAATGCGAAAGTAGCGCTGATTCGAATTATGGAATGCGGGTGGTTGGAAACCACAACTGTTCGGAAGAAAATCCAACCTACCGGCAATAAACAAAACACTGTGTACAACTGACATTGATAATCAGTGATTTACGACAGAATTTCGTTTCATGAACGTAAACGAAATCCTTTCCAAACTACCTGAGAATT
>JANMLV010000099.1:0-26351 GCA_031372705.1 Bacteroidota bacterium
TAATCTTAGTTCTACTGAAAAAAATCTTTATGATTATGTGCAATCAATTGCAATATGGCGAAAAAATTCAGCGGCAATTAAATCGGGAAAACTTATGCAGTTTATTCCGGAAAATGGTGTGTATGTTTATTTTCGATATACCGATACGGAAACGATTATGGTTGTTTTAAACACAGATAAAAACGCCTATACACCTGATGTGAAGCGATTTGCAGAGCGCCTTAACGGATTTAATTCAGCCACAGATGTGGTAACAGGCACAACAATAAACGGGATTGCAAATATTAATGTTGAAGGTATGCAATCAGGTATTTACATATTAAAAAAATAGCAACCTTTAATGTTTAATAAATGATTGTGTGGCAAAACCGCTTTCACTTGTTAGTTGTATAAAATATATTCCGGCTTCATGTGAATTAATATCATAAGTATAATTTACTGCAGGTTGAATATTGGAGGCCGAATAAATTATTGCACCGGCTGTAGTCATTATTTTTAATTCCATATTGTTATTTCCTGAAGGATCTGCAAAAATGGCGATACTGTTTTCTGCAGGATTTGGATATACTATAAATTGAATTTCCGGAATAACATTGTTTAACGAACTATAAGACTCCACGGTTTCGGTAATCGTGTTATGTCCCGACATCGGCCCGGTGTTTCCCGGTTGAACAATTCCGTAATAAGTTTCACCGAGTGTATATGGATATACTGCTTCACCTGCTTCGTTTATAGATACAAAGTAGGCATAAATACCTTCAGGATATTCCGGTGTAACACAAAATCGGCCATTGTGCTCATCAAGATCGCCGAGGCCTTCAATAAATTCAAAGTCTTCAATGTAATATCCCAACGGGTAATCTAAGCTAACTGATGGTCCATACTGCGTTGCCGGCAAAACTGTTCCATCCGCAAGGGTTGTTCTTTCTGTAATGGCCCTTTCTTGAAAAGAAGATTCCATGCGCGCAATCCCACCGGTTCCATCTGTATTTTTAAATCCATAAGCACCATAAACAGGAAAACCATCGAATGCATAACCAATATTAGGCGCATGCACCGAAGCATCGGTATCGTCGTATAAACATGTTGGATTCAGATGGTGGTGGTATTCGCCATTAGGAGCCGGGTGCCCAAGGCAATCATCAAAAGATTCACCTTCAACAACAATTGCATTCTGATTCCAAATTCCTTCGTTTTCGTAACTAAACGCATCTTTCGCATTAAAAATGGAAACACCATTGCTCCAAACACCAATATGGCCAAGAGGAGTAAAAACAGTAGTTCCCGTATTTTCGGCCGGCTGTAAAGTGATTTTATATACGAAATTTTGATTCGAGGGCACGTTTGGATTTCCAACCCAAGGGCCAATATCATAACCCGGAATACAGGTGCAACTTACGTAAACATTATCTACCGAATACTGCACTAATTGCACATTTGTTTCTATACCGTCGTATCCGGTTTCACCGGTGGTATTAATCAACCAAGAAGTAATGGCAGGATTGAGTTGTGCATTGCTAATATTACCTATGAGGCATGCAAACAGGAAAAGGGTAGGTTTCATTGTGTAATAAAGTTTAAATATTGTAATTCGACTTGTTATTTGCTATAAAGTTTAATATCGAGTGCAAATTGAGCAAAAAAAATCAATTATTAGAAAATGTATATTTGTCGACACAACAGCGCATTTATGAAAAAAGTACTATTCACTACCTTTCTTTTGTTTTCAATTTTAAGTTTAACAGCCCAAACCGGTAAAAAAGGCCAACCGGTTAATCAACAAGCCGAAACCGTAATTCCAACAACCTTATTTGACGGATTACACTGGCGCAATATCGGTCCATTTAGGGCCGGACGAAGTGTTGCCGTTACAGGGGTTTACAATAATAATCAAATTTATTACGCAGGAGCCGTTGGCGGAGGATTATGGAAAACAACCAATGGAGGTGTTGATTGGCACTGTGTGAGTGATAGTGTTTTTGGTTCATCAAGTATTGGAGCGGTTGAAGTTGCGCAAACAAATCCGAATGTTGTTTATGTGGGCATGGGAGAAGTGGAGATGCGTGGGAATATTTCATTTGGCGATGGCATGTATAAATCGACCGACGCCGGAAAAACCTGGAAGCATATTGGCTTAAAGGAAAGTTTTGCAATAGGTTCGATTGCCATCCATCCACAAAATGAAAACGTAGTTTATGTAGCGGCGCAAGGTCATAATTGGGGACCTAATAAAGAGCGCGGCTTATATAAAACAACTGATGGCGGAACAACATGGAATTTAATATTACAAGGAGCAGATGATACAACCGGTTGTGTTGATGTAAAAATTGATCCAACAAATCCGAATATTATTTATGCAAGCATGTGGAAGGCATTTAGAACACCATATTCATTAAGTAGCGGTGGAAAAGGAAGTGGATTATATAAAAGTATTGATGGGGGAACAACATGGAAATTAATTTCTGAAAATCCGGGTATGCCTAAAGGATTAATGGGAAAGATAATTGTTACTATTTCAACGGTAAATAATAATAATTTATGGGCTGCTGTAGAAAATATTGATAATGCCGGAATTTATGCATCGAACGATGGCGGCGCAACTTGGTTTTTAACAACAAAAGAAAATGATTTAATTCAGCGACCATGGTATTTCAGTAATTTATATGTTGATCCACAAAACGAAAAAGAATTATATATTTTAAGTGTTGAATATTGGAGGAGTAATGATGGTGGATATTCATTCGAGCGCGGACATAATAATTTGTGGGACAATCACGTAATGTGGATTAATCCGAAAGACCCGAACAATTATATTATTGGAGCAGATGCCGGCCCGGGAATTACTTTTAATGATGGCCATACATGGAGCGATATTGATATTCCGACAGCACAGTTTTATCATGTGAATATTGACAATGATTTTCCCTATAATTTATACGGTGGTCAACAAGACAATTCATCAATAAAAATAAAATCGCGCACCAGCGGTGGTGATATTGGCATTGCTGATTGGCGCTCTGTTGCAGGAGGAGAAGCCGGATTTATTGTGCCCAATCCAAAGGATTCACGCATTACTTATGGTGGCGAATATGACGGTATTTTTTCATCGTATAATGAAGCAAACGATTTATATAGAATTATTTCTGTAAACCCTGAGCAACATTATGGCGCAGGAGCCAACACTGCGAAAATGCGATTTAATTGGACCTTTCCAATTATATTTTCACCCAACGACCCAACTTGTTTGTATGCAACAAGTAATTATGTGCATAGAAGTTATGATGGCGGCGTAAGTTGGCAAACCATATCGGCAGATTTAACCAGAAACGATCCTAAAACACTTAAAGAAAGTGGTGGTCCGGTTACATTAGATAATACCGGTGTAGAAAATTATGCGACTATTTTTTCATTAGCAGAATCGCCGATAAAGGCTGGTGTTATTTGGACAGGCAGTGACGACGGATTAATTTATTTATCTACCGACAATGGAACTTCATGGAATAATGTTACACCGACAAATATGCCCGAGTGGTGCATGATAAGTTATGTGGAGCCATCGCATTTTGATGCAGCAACATGTTATATTTCTGCTACGCGATATAAATTGGACGACATGCAACCGTATATTTATAAAACGAGTGATTACGGTAAAACATGGACAAAAATTATAAACGGATTGCCGGCAAATATGTATAACCGCTGTGTGCGCAACGACCCAAACAAACAAGGCGTTTTATTTGCGGGATTAGAAACAGGTGTTTGGTTTTCGGTAAACGATGGCGCATCGTGGCAAGCATTAAAATTAAATTTACCGGTTACACCTGTGGTTGATATACAAATACATAAAGGAGAGCGCGATGTAGTTATTGCAACACATGGAAGAAGTTTTTGGATTTTAGATGATATTACGCCAATATATTCGCTTGCCGATAATTGGAAAACTATTGCTCCACAAGCAGCTTATTTATATCCTGTTCACGAAGGATGGCGCACACCGGGACCCAATTGGAATTCATCAGAACCTAACGACCAAAGCGGCGAAAATGAACCCGTTGGCGTAAAAGTGAGATATTATTTAAACAACATGTCTGCGGATGAATTACGGTTAACATTTTTTGATGATAAGGGTGATTCAATAATTACTTATTCGAATTTATTTGATACGAAGCGCACGCCGGTAATTAAGAAAGATGAATTTTATCCTAATCCCAAAGCGGTAGAATCCGGAAAATTAAATGCACAAAAAGGGATGCATCAATTTATTTGGGATATGCGTTATCCGGAAGCAAAAGGCGATACGAGTGCAACATTTGATGCATCGTTGCAAGGCCCGCTGGCAGTTCCCGGAAATTATTCGGTGAAAATGTTTTTAGGAAAAACATTAATTGGCGAGCAAAGTTTTGTAATTAAAAAAGACCCACGCAATCCTTCCACACAAGCTGAATTGCAAGCACAATTTGATTTAAATGTAAAAATTTGCGATAAATTAAATGAAATCTCCGCAGCAACCGGAACCATTAGAAACTTGCGCACACAAATTGAAAATTATTTAGAAAATGAAGGCGATGCCGTTAAGCGCGCAACATTTGAAGCTGCTGCCAAGCCTATAATTGACAGTTTAACAGCAATTGAAGAGGCGTTAGTTAATCCTAAAATATTCGCTTATGAAGACAATTTAAAATTCCCGATTATGTTGGAAGAAAAATTGGCCGGATTAAATTATTTCCTTCAAATGGCAGATACCGGTCCAACAAAATCGATGCATGCCAAGTACGATGATTTGAATGTGCGCATTGAAGTGTATTTAAAAGCATATCGGAATATGGTGCCTGCTGAGATAAACAAACTTAATGCAATTGCCGGAGCGCAAAATAAAGGGGTTTTGCATTTGGATTAGAGAAGGTGTTTTGAAAATGGACTAGTTGCCGAAAAATAACAAATACACTCCCAACAAAACGTTTGGTGGTTATGCACAATAACATAATGGCTAACTATTTTATAATTGTATATTTGTTGCGGTGTTCAACAATCTGCACGCAGCAATGTTTTCAGCATGACGCAAGACCATTCCATTCCAATACGATCAAGAGCGGTCCATTTCGACCTGGTTAGATTCATTGCCACATTTATTGTAGTTCAATTGCATGTTGCCACTCCATGGTTGTGGCGCGAAGCCGATGTAAACAGCGGATTTTGGATTACTTGTCTGGTTTTCGACACCTTTGGGCGTGTTGGGGTTCCTATTTTTTTGATGATAAGCGGCGCCTTGTTGCTGGCAAAAGAAGAAACTTACCCGTCGTTTTTTAAGAAACGTTTTACAAGGGTTCTTTTACCGTTAATATTTTGGACAATCGTATATGAGATAAAAGTTGTTGCCGACCATCACTTTTTAAAAGGCGGTGTAGAATGGTCTACTATTTATTCAGTATTGCGCAACCCAATTTCAGGTCCGGTTTACGACCATCTATGGTTTTTATATATGATTGTGGGCATGTATTTAGTAACGCCATTTTTAAGGCGCGTAATACCTGTTTTAAGAAAATCAGATTTATATTATTTACTCGGACTGTGGATTTTTTCGAATGTTATATTGCCGCTTGTTTATAATTATTCTTCATTTAAGTTAGGGCTTAACATACCTATTGTAACATCGTACTTAGGATTTTATGTTTTGGGATATTATTTAATGCAATATCAATTTAATGCAAAACAAATTAAAATTGCATGGATAACATTTATTGCCAGCTATTTAATTAATGTTTTAATAGTTTGGCTCGATTCAAATGCGCACGGAAAAGTTGATATATTTTATTTATCACACCATCGTCCCGGTATTTTTATTCAGGCGGTTGCAGCATTTATTTTGCTTGAACACTATGCCATGCGGGCGTTTCATAATTTCTCTGAAAAGAAATATAAAATACTTGCCTATTTAGGCAGCTTAACTTTTGGAATTTATTTATTACATCCGCTTATTATTGAATTATTCGAAGGCATATTTATGGGGTGGATTGGTATTTATACGCCAGCCATGTATATGCTGCCATTTATTACCATACCCATAGCAGCTGTAATAATTACTGCTATAACGATGGGTATTGTTACCTTAATGCAAAAAATACCAGTCTTAAAAAACTTTGTTTAATTAGGCAATTGGTTTTGTTTTAATTGCTGTTATGTCACCATCGTCGTGCACATAAATAACAGATACAGCTGCGCAAATCATAAATACACCACTCATTACAATAGCATAAATTGCATTGTCATTATAAATGCTGTGTACAATTGGTCCGCCCACTATACCATTAATTATTTGAGGGATTGTGATAAAGAAATTGAAGATACCCATGTAAACACCAATTTTGCCCGCAGGAATAGTGCCTGCTAAAATGGCATAAGGCATAGATAGTATACTCGCCCATGCAATACCAACGCCAATCATAGAAAAGATTAGCATTTCGGGGCTGGTTGCAAAAAACATAGAAATTAACCCTATTCCACCGCACGTTAACGATATGGCATGCGTAAGTTTTCTACCTATTGTTCTGGCAATGGCAGGGAGAAATATGGCATAAATAGCACTTACTAAATTGTAAACACCGAAAATAATTCCCACCCAATTACCTGCTTTTCTAAATTCATCGCTTGAAGTGTCATCAACCGGTAAACCATAAATATGATGTGCAATAGCCGGTGTAGTAAATACCCACATGCCGAAAAGTGCGAACCAACTAAAAAATTGCACCAGACCAAGTTGTTTCATGGTTTTTGGCATTTTACCAAAGTCGGAAAATATTTCGCGAATTCCCTTCGACGACTTTTGAGGTTTGCCATGATATTTTTCATATTCGGCAGGTGGATATTCTTTTGCGAAAATGATGGTAATCATAATTGCCCCGAAAAAAACAATTGCCCCGATATAAAAAGCATAAATAACATTATTCGCAACTTGTCCTTCAGGCGCGGAAGACGATACATTCGCCCAATTTGCCAACACCCATGGCAACCAACTGCCAACCACTGCTCCAATACCAATTAATACTGTTTGTATGCTGAATCCGAGTGTGCGCTGTTTATCGGGAAGGTTATCTGCCACCAATGCTCTGAATGGTTCCATTGCGATATTAATACTGGCATCCATTATCATTAAAAATCCGGCACCAATAAGCAAGGCTGATTTTCCTGCCAAAAAAACACCTGAGTTAGGTAACAAAACAAGTGCTAAGCAACATAAAATAGTTCCTGCTAAAAAGTAAGGTTTTCTGCGCCCAAGTCTGTTCCAGGTGCTATCGCTGAAGTGACCAATTATGGGTTGCACTATCATGCCGGTTATTGGAGCAACAAGCCAATACCAACTTAAGTGATGAATATCGGCACCAAAATTTTGTAAAATAGCTGATGCATTACCATTCTGCAAGGCAAATCCAAACTGTATCCCCAAAAATCCGAAACTCATGTTCCATATTTGCCAAAAACTCATGCGAGGTTTTTCCATGATATCCTTTTTAATTTGGTTGCAATTTAAGGAATGATATTTAGAATGAGGAATTATACTGTATATGCTTGGAACCTCATCCACCGAATAGGTAATTGGCAAAATTCATAATTGCTTAATTGCACAGGAACACTATATGGCATTTTGTATATTTATTCCCGAATAAGCAAATTAATTCGTTTAACTAAATATTCAACATGTTACCAATTCAGAAAAAATTAAGCAATGCGTTTTATGCAGTATTAGCTATGCCGGCAACAGCAATGGGCTTTGCACTTTGTGTTCAAATTAGTGCATTGAGCTGGATATTGTCGACCAAGTATAATCTCGAAATAGAAGAAATTGGATTGATCTGGGCGAGTGGGCCGTTGGCGGGCCTTGTAATGCAATTATTAGTGGGATTGGTATCTGACAATGCCTGGTTTTGGGGAGGACGCAGAAGGCCATTTATTTTAATTGGCGGAACCATAGCAGCATTAATGTTATTGTGCTTACCCAATTTAGATATGATACAAAAACTGTTTGGCGCTCAAAGTTTAATTCCGGTTGCATTGGCAGTTGCTACAACGTTGGACCTTGCTATAAACTTAGGCTTTAATCCAACCAGAAGTATTATTACAGATGTTACACCCGATGGTAAAGCAAGAACAAAAGGTTATACTTGGATGCAAACGGTTTCAGGCACACTTGGTGTTGGTGCTTATTTTTTAGGTGCATATTTTGGTAATTATACACTCATTTATGTTGGCGTGTTTATTGTACTTGCATTTAGTATTATTCCCATTTTCTTTATAGAGGAGCCTAGGCATTTACAAGCAGATACTACGGGCGGCGACATAAATGCATTAGACGTACAGGCACACACACAAAAAGCAGAAGTAAACGAATTAATTAAAATATATTTTGCGAATGCATTTTCTTGGATTGGCGTACAAACCATGTTCGTATTTATGTTTGCTTTTATTTGTCAAATGCTTTTTAATACGAATGACACATCTACACTTACCGACGAACAAAATAATCAAACAGGACAAGTTATTGCATATTCGTTTTTAATTTTAAATGCGGTTGGCGCAGTATTGCCGGCATTAGTGTTAGAACCATTAACTAAAAAATTTGGTCGAATTACCGTTCAATCTACTTGTTTATTAATTATGAGTATTGGTTATGCATTAATTGTATGGATTGGCAACGACATTACAACTTTGTATATCTGCATGGCAATTGCCGGTGTTGGTTGGGCTGCAATTGTTAGTTTGCCATTTGCCATTATGAGCGAAAAAGTAAATAAGCAACGCATGGGACTTTTCATGGGTATTTTTAATATGAGTATTGTAATTCCTCAATTAATTGTTAGTTTGCTAATTGCACAGTTTGTAAGTGATGCAGCCAATAAGGACATAATCTTTGAAGTAAGTGCTGTTAGTTTATTTCTCAGCTTTATAATGTGGCGATGGGTAAAAGAAAAGCGTGTTGCTGCATAAATATTGGCGCATTAAGCTTACCTTTAAGTAATAAATTTCCTACTATGAAAAAGATAATTGTAGCACTTATGCTATTGGTAAGCCTTTCTGCAGCAAACGCGCAAGATACATACGCTATTAAATATGACTTTTTTACGCCTGTGGCAGGATGTTTTGGTTTTTCGTTAGAAAAGGCAAGAACCAATTTCACATCACTTGATTTTGATGCCGGATTAATTGGATTAAAACTTGGGGATTATTATCAATGGGATAAATTTGTTGGCGGTTACGCTGCATTTGGACCAAGATTATATTTTGTAAAAGATTCTGCAGATATTAATAATTTTAAGGGCACATATTTTAAACCGCAGGTACTTGCAAACTATTTTACATACCAAGGGGATTATACCTATTTTGATGGTATAACTTACCAACCACTAATAGGAAATGTTGAAGGAACTGATTTCTCGCTTTCGCTATTATTGTGTTTGGGTAACCAATGGCTGTTGTCAGATTTAGTAGTTTTTGATTTATGGTTTGGTTTAGGATATGGAGTTAGTTGGATAACTGAAACAACAGATGTTCCTGAGGAACATTATTATCCGAATAATACTAATTATAAATACAGTCACATACATTTTGGAGATTCGCCGTTGATTTTTGATGGTGGGTTGTCTATTGGGGTGAAGTTTTAATTTGAATTCAGATTTTATTGAAATTATTGCGAAACAAAAATGTTGTGGTATGTGCTTGTTTCCCGCAAAGGTCGCTAAACAAACCCACGCAAAAGGCGCAAAATCGGTAGGATTTTGGTAATGGTGTGTTGAGTTAAATGTATTTTATTTTTAGCCGTTAAATAACGCTAAATTGCACGTGGCAAAAACCAGTTAGACTATTATTTTTTAACTCTATCGTATAATACGGTAATTTCTGCCAACTCCGCTGCTAATTCCGGTTTTAAATCACTTGCTTGCATGCGCCAGAGCCAATTATTTACAGTTGTTCCGGGTAAATTAATTCTGGCATCACCACCAAGTCGCAATAAATCTTGCATTGGAATAATGGCAGTATTGGCTACACTTGCCCAAGCGGCACGAATTAAATCTTTGCAAATATCGTTTCCGTTACTGTTTAAATATGCGAGGAAATATTTTTTATCGGCTTCAGCCGCTTTTTCGTACCAGCCTAAAATGGTATCGTTATCGTGAGTGCCGGTGTAAACGACACAGTTTTTAATATAGTTATGTGGAATATAATCGTTGGCTTCGCTGCTATCGAAAGCAAATTGAAGAATTTTCATGCCCGGTAAATTGAAATGATCTCTTAATTCGATTACATCCGGTGTAATTAGCCCAAGGTCTTCGGCAATAATTGGTATGTCGCCCAACGCTTCTTTAATGGCATAAAATAATTTTTTCCCCGGTCCCGGTATCCAACTTCCATTTATTGCAGTTGCTTCGCCATAAGGAATGCTCCAGTAGCCCGAGAATCCTCTGAAATGATCTACGCGCACCCAGTCGTATAATGCCAAGCTTGCACGAATACGATTTATCCACCACGCAAACCCATCTTCTTCCATTTTGGCATAGTTAAAAATAGGATTGCCCCAAAGTTGTCCGGTTTCACTGAAATAATCGGGCGGACATCCACCTACAACAATTGGATTTTTATTTTCATCAAATTGAAATAATTCGGGATTGCACCAAGTATCGCTGCTATCCATAGCAACATAAATAGGAATATCACCAATTATTTTTATGCCGTTATTATTGGCGTAAGTTTTTATTTGATTCCACTGTTTATAAAAAATGTATTGAATAAAAGATTGAAAATAAATTTCTTCTTTGAGATCAGCACGTTCATTACATAAAATAGTTGCATTGCGCAAACGATAATCGTCTTCCCATTCGTACCAAGGGCGTTTATTAAACTTTTCCTTTAATGCCATAAACAACGCATAATCGTTTAACCAATGGGCATTAATTTGTAAGAAATGTTGATACGCATTGTTTGACGCATCAAAGTTTTTGATAGCTAATTGTAAAACGCTCAGCTTATGATTAATTACATCACCATAATTAATACGTGTAGCATTTTCAACAATTAATTCGGGAATATCTTCAGCACTGAGTAAGCCTTCGGCAACTAAAACATCAATATCAATTAAATACGGATTGCCCGCATTGCTCGAAAAACACTGATAAGGAGAATCGCCGTAGCCGGTTGGCCCAAGGGGTAATATTTGCCAGTAAGTTTGTCGTGCCGCATTTAAAAAATCGATAAATATTTTAGCTTCTTGGCCTAATGAGCCCATTCCGTATTTTCCCGGAAGGCTGGTTGGATGCAAAAGGATACCGGATGCGCGTTTATTCATATTACTGGCAAATATATTAGAAACCTTATTACAATATATAATCTGTTGAAAGGAAATTCGATTTTCTATTTTCTAAAATGTCGTTTACTATTTCGCGGTTAATAGCCGAATCTTTGAACGCCACTGTTGTGCGAATGCTGAAAACACGCAAAGCATCTTGCACACTCAATGTACCTTCTGCCGAATCTTTTCTGCCGTTAAACGGATATTTATCGGGACCGCGCTGACATTGTGAATTAATATTTACGCGGCAAACCTGATTAACTAACGGGTCTACCAATTTCGCCATTTTATCGTGGTCGGTACCAAAAACTGCCACTTGTTGTCCGTAATTGCTATTTTGAATATAGGTAATCGGTTCATCGATATCTTTAAATGTAGCCATGGGAACAATAGGACCAAATTGTTCTTCATGCCAAACGCGCATATTTTCGTTTACCGGAAATAGTACTGCCGGATAATTAAAGCTTAAAAAGTTTTCACCTCCGTGCTCATTCATTATTTGTGCACCATAACTTTTAGCATCATCTATCAATGCTTTTAAATATTCAGGCTTATTACTTTCAGGAAGCGGGGTTAACATTACCTTGTCTGTCCATGGCATGCCAAATTTTAATGCTGCTAATTTTTGTTTGTATAATTCCATAAATGGAACAGCAATACTTTCATGCACAAAAATTATTTTTAATGCAGTACAGCGCTGGCCGTTAAACGATAAACTTCCTGTAATACATTCGCTTGCTGCAATTTCTAAATCAGCATCCTGTAAAATAATTGCGGGATTTTTTGCTTCTAATCCAAGGCAAGCGCGCAAACGATTTGGTTTTGGATGCGATTTGCGAATAATGTTTGAAACGCGACTGGTTCCAATAAATGCAAACACATCAACTTTGCCTGATTCCATAATCGGGGTAATAATTTCTTTGCCATCGCCATACAACATATTTACTACTCCGGCAGGAAAGCTATCGCGGAAACATTCTTGTAAAGGATTAATAAGCAGCACACCATACTTTGCAGGTTTAAACAAAATACTATTACCCATAATCAGCGCCGGAATTAATGTGCTGAACGTTTCATTTAACGGATAATTGTAAGGACCCATACACAACACAACACCAAGCGGACCTCTGCGAATTTGTGCATAAATGCCTTCCTCTTTTTGAATTTTTGAAGTAGAGCGATCTAATTCTTTTAATGCATCAATGGTATCGCCAATATATTGTACAGTTCTATCAAATTCTTTTTCTGAATCACCGCGCGATTTTCCGATTTCCCACATTAACAAACGCACTACTTCTTCGCGTTTTGTTTTCATTTTTTCGGTAAACGTTACTAAACAAGCAATGCGCTTTTTTACCGGCATGGTTGGCCATTCGCCGCGTCCAAGATCATAAGCTTGTGTGGCTGCATGCAAAGCACTCATTGCTTCTTCTACCGTATAGTGTGGAATTTCGCCAACTTTTACGTGTTCATAATTGTCGCCGTTTTTTATATATACGGGCGAGTAAATTGAAGTAAATTCGCCTGTCCATGTTCTAAATTCGCCGTTTATTAAATATTTATCTTGCTTAATTGGTAAATCTAACTTTGCGTTTTCCGGAATTTGATCTGCTGTTGGATAAATGTTTGCAAAAATGGATTGAGATTGTTCTGTTGTCATTTTATTGTTTAATGAATTTTGCTATTCGGATATTTTCATCCTGAATAATTTTAATTAAATAAGTGCCTGAAATAATGTTTTTTGTAGAGATGGTATTTTCGTTTGCATTTACAATTTGCTGCTGAACCACTTGTCCGCTCATGTTATAAATTAATATCTCTTGAGGTTTTTGATTTGGGTTGGCTACGGTAAACGTTAGTAAATCGGTAACCGGATTTGGGTAAACTTCAAATGATAGTTCTGATGGAATATTGTCAATGCTCACCGGCGTTGATATATCTATTACTTCATCACGCAAATCGCCCTCAACAAAAACAGCAAAGCTTCGTGGTGGTATTTCTAAATAAATTTGGTTATCGGGTTGAACGGTAATAAAAGGATAAATAGTTTGTTCAAATATATCGGTAAGCGTATCGCCGGAAAATATATTAGCAGTATTAATTGTTTGATCTACTTTTAATGTGCTGCCTGAAAAATTAATTGCAACTATAACTTCTCTTCCCGAAGTGGCATAACTTGTTTGATAAATAAGTGAGGTGTTTGCACCGCCTGAAATATAATTCGCAGAATATGGTGATGAAAATCTGCTTAAATAATCAACTTGAGTAGCGCCAAAAATATAGCGCTCATGTGCTTCCATTAATCCATTTATAACATAACGCAAATTAAGCGGCGAATAATAATCGGGAAAATAAACACAAGGCACACCTAATTTATTATTTGTAAGAATATAAGCATATGCTAAAATAGGGTCGTTATCAACCGGTTGTCCCGCATCTCTAAAATCGTGATTATTAATAAAAGTAACTACATTAAAACCACTTCCGCCGGCGCCATCAACAATACCTGAATTAAATATATTGCGCACATCGTAACCAAAACCGTCGCAAGCTTGTTCTAAATTGTTTCTCAGAGCAAAATCAAAAACACGCACATCAATTGCATCTTTAGTGTCGGCATCCATGTTAAATAGAACATCATCAATCCATCCTTTTAATACGGAAGGTGTAAAATCATAATTTTCGCCTACCACCATTCCCGGATTCATGCCGTTGTCGTGCAACTCGTCCAATAAATTACCTACAAACCAGCCGGGAAAATGCTTAACTGCATCTAGGCGATAGCCTCTAATATCTTCATCGCTCCATAAATATTTTGTGTAATCGTATAATACATTTTGGGTGGACACAACATTTTGGTCTATATCGTAATAAAAGTAAAATGCATCTAAGTCACCGGCTAATTGTGTTGGACTTCCATTCGGTTTAAAATTCAAATAATTCATTTCCCCTTGTCCGCTGGGCATATTTGTAAAATCGGTTGCGGTTTGATATTTAATTTGTGCCTGAACATCTGCCCCCAGGGCTCCGTTCCAACAACCATAAACATAATGATCAGTCATGTCGCCAAGTCCGCCACCGCCTGTATTTACCAATTTGAACCAAATGGTATCGCCGGAGGCATTAAAGTCGCCTGCGCCAATAGTAAGGGCAAATTCATCGGTTTTGCAGCCGGCATTGTCGATAGTGGCATTTTTGCGTTTGCCAATTAAAATTGTGTTGTTAGATTCGCCACAATCGCCGCCGCCATTAGGTTCTGCTTCGGTTGTGGGTGCTGTAACATAATCTGCAGCAACGGTATTCGTCCAAAAAATGGCTTGATAAGGCTTGCTGAAGTAGTTTGGATGCTCGCTGGCGGAGCGCACTTTAAAATAATACGTTCCGGCTCCGTTACCTGTTGCGCCGCCGATTGGGAGGTAAAATTGAAGTCTGTCGCTTGGAAAAGGTTGGTCACCGGCATCAACTTTAACATAGGTCATATTTTCAATCCAACCTTCAACGGCACTGTTATCTTCCCAATCGCCACCATCGCGATGGTTATAAATCATATCAGCTACCATGTTGATTCCCAAGGCGTTGTATACAGATTTAATATTTTCGAATCCCTCACGGTCGCCCCAGCGCGCAGGTCCATAATCGCCAATATCATAATAATCGCGCACATTATAACCCATGCTTGTTGAACCTGAGGTTGCTTTTGCCAAAGGAGGGAGCCATACATAATTGAAACCTGCGGTTTTTAAATTTTCGCCCTCTGCAGCTAAAAAATCAATTTGATTGCCAATGCCTGCGTAAAAATATGGGTAGTCCCAATTCCATCCTTGTAACATAAAATCAGGTGATTGACACTTGGATTTTGTTGGCGAAAAAATTAAACAAAATGTAAGTGCACATAAAACTATCGATAGCTTCCTCATATAACCTGACTATATTTGTTGAAGTAGACAAAAATACATGAATATGTTATACGGTATGCGGAAAATGGTAAGGAAAACAACGTTGCTGAATCAATGTAGCTTGTTTTTCGTGATTTTTTTTATGTTTTGCGAACAACTTATTGCACAAATGACAATAAGGGTAACAGATATACCACAATATTTTATGCCGGTGCTTGATTCTGTATTTATTGCCGGTACGTTTAATGCATGGAATCCGAGTGATCCGATGTTTGCATTGGAGCAAGATTTTGATGGCAGTTATTTTATCGATTTAACCGGAACAGCCGGTGAAACAATTGAATTTAAGTTTACGCGCGGCGATTGGGACAGAGGAGAAACTACACTTGCGGGCGGTTTTATTACAAATAGGATTGAGACATTTGAAGATGGTGTTGAAAAAACATACACTGTAGCTAACTGGCAAGACCAAATTGGTGCGCATACAATTACAGGAAATGTAATTCAGTTAGATTATGATTTTGCGATACCACAATTAGGAAGAACACGCAGAATATGGATGTATTTACCTGCAGATTATTTTACATCAACAAATAACTATCCGGTAGTTTATTTACACGACGGTCAAAATGTTTTTGATAATGCAACCAGTTTTATTAGTGAATGGGATGTTGATGGTACCATGCAAAATTTAATTGCGGCAGGACATACGCCGGCCATTGTTGTGGTAATTGCAAATGGAGAAGAATATAGAATAGATGAATATTCTGCTTGGAATAATCCTGCTTATGGAGGTGGCGAAGGCGATTTATATGCCGACTTTATTGTAAATACATTAAAACCATATATCGATGCAAATTACAGAACATTGCCTGATAGGTTAAATACTGTAATTGGCGGAAGCAGTTTAGGCGGATTAATTTCCTATTACATGGCACTTGCATATGATGATGTTTTTGGGAAGGCGTTAGTTTTTTCGCCAAGTTTTTGGTTTGATGATTCAGTAAATGCTTTTACGCAACAATTTGAAAAAACCTTGCCATCAAAAATTTATATCACTGCGGGATTAAATGAGGATGCAGACATGGTACCGGATATCACAACAATTACGGATGAATTAGCATTAAAAGGATTTACGGAAGATGAGGTGTTAACTATAATCAGGGCCGATGGCGCGCACAGCGAGTGGTTTTGGAAGCGAGAATATGATGATGGTTATTTGTGGTTATTTGAAGATTTAATGCCATTGACATTAAGCAACTCGGTTGATGAATTGCATTGCTATTACGACAGCAAAGCAAATGTTATACAATTAAATGGAATTAATAATGTTGAATTTGTTATAAGTGATTTAATGGGAAGAATTTATTTAAATGGAGATGCATGGAATTTTATAAATTGTAACACATTACCTAAGGGGATGTTTACCTGTGCTATGTATTATAACCAATCAAATTACACATTCAAATTTATTGTGCAATGATAAATAGATTCAAATTTATTTTTATCGTTATACTTTGTGCTTGGTCAAGCATTTTATTTAGTCAGCTCACTATAGTTGTGGAGAATGCGAAAGATTTTCATGATTCCATAACCAATAAAATATATGTTGCCGGAAATTATAACGATTGGAATCCGGCTGATGCTAAATCGAAGTTAAAATGGGTGGGAGGAAAGTTGCAGGTTACGTTAGACTTATCGGTAGCTGTTTCAACTGTAGAGTTTAAATTTACTGCGGGTTCTTGGGAAAACGGTGAAGTAAAAATGGATGGTTCGCAGCAGCCGAACAGGACTTGTAATTATAAACCTGGAATGGTTATTACGCAACGGATAGAAAGTTTTCAGCACTTGGCACCTAAAACAATAGCAATTGCCAATACATCAATAATAAAATTTAAAGTGTATTCGCCGGAGTTGAAAGTGGAAAAACAAATTCGCGTTTCGTTGCCGTGCGGCTATGCAACAAGCAATGTAAAATATCCTGTATTATATATGTTGGATGGGCAAAATTTATTTGATGATGTTGATGCTTATGCAGGCGAATGGGGAATTGATGAAGCCATGGATTCGGTGTGTGCAATAAATAAATTACCGGCAATTATTGTGGGCATTGACCACGCAGGTGATTTGCGTTTATCGGAATATTCGGCATTCCCAATAAAAAAATATGACGTTGAACCCTTGGGGGATGATTTTGCGGAGTTTGTTGCCATTACCTTAAAATCAAAGATTGACAGCATGTATAGAACGCTTCCGAGTCGCGAGTTTACGGGTATTGCCGGAAGCAGTGTTGGCGCTGTTGCCGTTATGTATATTGTGTTGAAGTATAATAAGGTGTTTTCAAAAGCCTGCGTTTTTTCTCCGGCTTTTTGGACTAATGAAGACAACTTTGTTTATGCAGAAAATGCTGTTGTAAATGCTGAGACTAAAATATATTTTGTTGCGGGTGCAAGGGAAGATGATTACGAGGTAATGAAAGATGCTGAACGTATGCATTATGTTTTATTGGATAAAAATAATGAACATTTAAAAACAAGATATATAATTGACGGGGATGGCAAACACACGGAATCGTTTTGGAGAGATGAGTTTTTTGATGCGTTTATGTGGTTGTATTTGGAATGAACAACAACATCATTTTGTTGTATTCATCGGGTAATTTGCGATTAATCTTTTTGGCCACAAAGGCTCGAAGGGGCTCAAAGTTTCGCGAAGAAGTAGTGTGAAAATATGCAATAACAGCCTCACCCAATAAGCAAAACCACTTTGGTGTGTTTTTTGGCCACAAAGGCTCGAAGGGGCTCAAAGTTTCGCGAAGAAGATGTGCGAAAATTTGTAACAAATGCCTCAATTTATAAACTGAACCAACTTCGTGTATCTTTGAGCTTCTTCGAGCCTTCGCGGCAATTTTAGCTAATTCACATACCACACAACTTTGCCTATAAAAATATGACTGTAAATGCAAAAACCTTACCTCATTAACTTCATTTGAAATTATGCTTAACCGCTTAAAAGGAATATAGTTTTCCCTTTGTCATTTAATACAATATTGATTAAAAAATTAATTGATATTAAATGATTCCGAATACTAAATATATTTTTAATTCTTTACTAGTTTGGGCCTATAATTATTATAATCCTTAAAAACAAAAAGAATGGAATTCAATCAATTAACAGAACGCGAAGAGTACATCGGAAGAAAAATTGTTAATGCTGCGTATGAAGTACACAAGGAACTCGGTCCGGGACTTTTAGAAAAAGTATACGAAACCTGTATGACCCAAGTTTTGCGCGAAGATAAAATTATAGTAGTTCGACAAACCCTTTTGCCAATTAGTTTTAAAGGAGTGGAATATCAGGATGCACTCCGATTGGACCTTTTAGTTGAGGATTTGGTAGTTTGTGAAATCAAAGCTACTGATACCTTAAACCCGGTTTGGCAAGCTCAAATTTTAAGTCATCTCAAATTATCCAGGAAAAATTTGGGATACCTTATTAACTTTAATGTTCCGTTGATAAAGCATGGAATTCAACGATTTATTTTCAACCACAAAAAATGATTAAAATAACCACCTCCCGCAACTTCCTTTCCTCCCGGCTTCCCGGCTATTGTATTTATTTCGTTTTGTTTTTTACATTACTTTTTCCATTAGTAGGCCGAGCACAGGATGATATTTTTGGCCTTGCTCACCCGATTCAATTGGAATTGGATACCACAATTATTTTGCTTGAAGACTATTTTATTGATGTGACTGTGATTACATCGGTGGAAGCACCAAATCTGTTTAACTATAACTTAAGCAGCGATAAAAAGCGATTGACGTTAATTGCAGCTAACGACATCCCCGTTTTATCGGTTTTAAAAGTATTTACATCAAATGCAACTTATTCAATTCCGATGCGCAAGTCGAAAAAGGAAAAGGTGTTATTTCAATTCGACCCCAAAGGCAAGTCATACAATAAAGTTTCCATAGTAGGCGATTTAACCGGCTGGAATCCTAACGTAATTTTCTTTAAACAAGTAGGCGGAAAATGGCAAACCGAATTAATTTTATCACCCGGACGGTATCAATATCAAATAGTAGCGGATGGCAATTGGTTTTTAGACCCTAACAACAAAAACACAATTGATAACGGCATTGGCGGATTTAATTCTCTATTAATTGCAGGAGAGAAGAATAGCAACGAAAAAATATATCTCACCACCAAACACCAATATAATACGAAAGTAGAATTTCAATTATCAAACGATAATTTGTTCGATGAACTTATTGTTTTGTGGAATAATATTAGAATAGACGTAATTGCAGGATACAACGAAGAAATTAATGCAGAAGAATTATATAGTTTAATTCCCGACACGGCTGCCACAATAAAACGTTCCTATTTGCGCGCTTTCGCCGTTGTAAATGGCAAGGAAACAAACGACTTACTCATTCCTTTAGAATATGGCAATGTAATAACCGACCCTAAATTGTTAGAGAAAGATGATTTTCAGCGCAGCATCATGTATTTTATGATGGTAGATAGATTTAAGAATGGTGATGTTAAAAATGATGCACCTGTAAATGATGTTTTATTGTTGCCACAGGCAAATTATTATGGTGGCGATTTAACGGGAGTGCAGCAAAAGATTGATGATGGATATTTTGAAAGTTTAGGAATTAATTCGCTTTGGATTTCGCCTGTATTTCAGAACCCGTACACGGCTTATATGGAATTTCCGGAGCCTCATCGTTTTTTTACAGGATATCACGGTTATTGGCCAATTTCGTTAAGTCAAGTGGACACCAGATTTGGAACAAACACTACTTTTAAAAACTTGATTGTTGATGCACATAAAAGCGACATGAGTGTTTATCTTGACTATGTTGCTAATCATATACATGCGGAGCATCCCTTGTGGCAATCAAATCCCGAATGGTTTTCGCAATTAGATTTACCGGATGGAAGAAAAAACTTAAGATTATGGGATGAATACCGATTAACAACTTGGTTTGAGCCTTACATGCCAAGTTTCGACCACAGTAAACCCGAGGTTGCCGATGCTTGCGCCGACAGTGCCATGTATTGGATTAAAGAATTTAATTTAGATGGGTTCAGACATGATGCCACAAAACATATTGAAACGGAATTTTGGCGATTACTCACTTATAAAATTAAAACGGAGGTTGCCATTCCACAGCAAAAAAATATTTATCAAATTGGCGAAACATTTGGGTCGAGAGAATTAATTGGTTCATATATTGGCAGCGGCTTGTTAGATGCACAATTTGATTTCAGTTTATATTTCGACGCACGTAGTGTTTTTGCAAATAGCGATGTAAGTTTTGAGCGATTAAATACAAGTTTGTACGAAACGTTTAACGCCTTCGGGTATCATCATGTGATGGGTAACATTACAGGCAACCACGACATGGCCCGATTTATTTCTTATGCCAGCGGTGATTTAAAATGGAATGAAAACGATAAGGAAGCCGGCTGGAACCGCAAAATAGAAGTAACGAATACAATAGGCTATTCCAGATTGAAATTATTGCATGCTTTTAATATGACCATTCCCGGAATTCCAATTATTTATTACGGTGATGAAATTGGTATGCCCGGCGCAAACGACCCCGATAATAGGCGGATGATGCGTTTTGACAGCTTATCGGCGCACGAAATGGATGTTAAGCAAACGGTATCGGCATTGGCAAAGTTGCGCAGCGAACACATGGCTTTATTATATGGTGATATTCAGGTTATTGCCGTTTTCGATAATCAATATGTATTTAAAAGAAGCTATTTCGATGATGTTGTTTATGTGATTTTAAATAAAAGTGCTAATCCCGCTTTAGTTAACATTCCCGGTGATTTGAAAGCCGCAAATGCCAAATTGCATTTTAATGGCACCATACAAACTTTGAATAACAATACAGTAGTATCTTTGGCTCCGTATTCATTTGAAATTATTACATTAAAAAACTAATTTTTATATCGTTATGAGAAAGTTTTTCATCGTTGTTTTAGCATTAATTGGTATGAATATTACATTCGCACAAGCTCCTGAATGGAGTAAAGACAAAACCATTTACGAAGTAAATATTCGTCAGTATACAACTGAAGGCACTTTCGACGCCTTTGCTACTCATTTGCCGCGCCTCGAAAAAATGGGTGTTGGTATTTTATGGATGATGCCGGTGCAACCGATAGGTGAATTAAATAGAAAGGGAAGTTTGGGCAGTTATTATTCTATTTCCGATTATACGAAAACCAATCCCGAATTTGGTTCGATGAAAGATTTTAAAAAAGTGGTTGATGAAGCACATAAGCGCGATATGTATGTGATACTTGATTGGGTGGCAAACCATACATCATGGGATCACAAATGGATGAAAGAGCATAAAGATTATTACACTACCGATAAATCTGGGAAAATAGTTTCCCCGGTTCCCGATTGGAGCGATGTTGCTGACTTGAATTACGATAATAAGGAAATGCGTAAAGACATGATTGCAGACATGGTATTTTGGTTGAAGGAAGCAAATGTTGATGGATTTAGATACGATATGGCAATGATGGTTCCCGATGATTTTTGGAAAGAAGCATTTATTGAATTGAAAAAAATAAAACCTGATGTTTTTTTATTGGCTGAAGCTGAAGGTCCTCAATTTCACACCAATGGATTTACCATGACTTATGCATGGGAAAAGCATCATTTAATGAAAGACATTGCACAAGGAAAGAAGTTGGCAAGCGATATGGATAGTTTAATTGCCAAAGATGTAAAAACGTTTCCTGCTGATGCCTACCGCATGAACTTCACCAGTAACCACGACGAAAACAGTTGGCAAGGAACAGAATTTGAACGACTGGGCGAAGGTGCAAAATCATTTGCTGTTATGAGCGCAACTATTCCGGGTATGTTATTAATATACTCGGGACAAGAAGTTGCATTAGATAGAAGACTGTTGTTTTTTGAGAAAGATTCTATTAGTTGGGTAGACAATAAAAGCTACACACAGTTTTATACTGCACTTATCGAATTGAAAAAAGAAAATCCCGCATTGTGGAACGGCGCCTTCGGCGGAAGTTACAGGGTTGTTGAAACCGGGCATGAAAAGGTTTATGCATATACTCGAGAGTTAAACGATAATAAGGTTATGGTGATTTTAAATTTATCGGCAAGTGCACATGAAATAAAACTAACAACAGATGCCGGAAAATATAAGAACATCTTTACCGGAAAAAAACAAAAAGTAAAATCAGGTAAAAAAATGGAAATTCCTGCTTGGGGTTATGTTGTTTTAACACAATAATTCTTTTCCCAGACACCATACTGATTTTGTGATCTCTGCGTGTATTTATTTTGTGTTTTTTGTGAGAAACAAACACATATGCATAAATAATTTTATTGTAGCAACACAGTAATTATTCTGCAATTACCTTTTTATATAGCGCGTATTGAACTAAATCGGCATCCACTTTCACATAATTGGAATCGGGTATATCATCGCGGCGCGTATCAGTAATTAAATATTCCAGTTTGTTTTTTACATCCGGATATATTTTGTGATTTCTTATAAGATAACAATGAAAGTTCCAATTAGAATGTACTGTTGGAGTGCTGCTTACTATTGTGTTTTCAGGAAGTATTGTTGCTATTTTTTGAGCTTCAGCAATATCAATTTTCCCGCGGCTGCTTTTTCCGAAGTTAACAACTAATAATGTTATTAAGATAATTAATAATAAAAGTGAAACAGTCGATTTCCATTTCGATAATTTAGCCGAATTAAAAGAACGGTCTAACCCCGGTTGAATTATTGGCAACCATAATAATGCAAAACCAATTGCAAAAAAAGGATAAGCAGGTGTTATATAAAATTGTTTTTGAACACCTGAAATTAATACAGGCAAAGAACCACACAATCCGATAATAAAAAGAAAAAGGATATCTTTTTTATACATCAGGTATGCTGACAATTGCTGCTTTTTGGCATACCAAATTATAAATAGTGAAATTATTATTGGAATAGCCAATTGTGTAAGTAATGAGATGAGGATGTTTGTTTCAGTAGCTGTGGTATCGCCATTTTGAATGCGCAAAAGGGCCCTGTCAATAAAGTAGCGTTTAAGCGCAACTGCGCTTTCCGGAACAATTAAAACGGTAATGCCAAAACAAGCAGCAATTGTTGCAACAGGAATTAATGCATATAAAATAGCTTTAATAAAAGTGGTATTCCGGTATATCAAAAATCCAATAAATGGAATTGCCAATGGAAATAAACCGGGAAGACCTTTCGTGAGCACTGCCAAATAAATAAAAATGCCACCCAACAAAAGCATGAGCACATGTTTAATATTGTTTAGCCATGAAATAAAACAATACGTGGCAGACAAAATAAAAATACTCATCGTATTTTCGAGCATATTATTTCTAAACGTCCAGAAAACAATTGGCACTGTTATCCAAATAATTATTGGCAACCAATTATTGTTTAATAGTGTTTGATTTTGTTTGGCGAATTGTTTCCAAATTTTGAGCATCAGCAACATGTTTATCAACATGCAAATAAAAATGTAGAGTCGTTCTACATAAATGCTATCTCCAAATAATTTGTAAAAAACCGCGAGTATGCCAAATCCTAACGGAGGTTGTTCGCTAAATGCCGATAGGTTGTGAATATTATAAACATTAAACTGCGGATTCCAGAACGTTCCATATCCATCGCTCAAATTTCTGGCAACAGCGCAATATTGCACTGCATCCATAAACATGCCGTTTTGAATTAACACCGGTAACGTTAGCAGGAGCGCTGTAGCAATTGTAACTTGCCAATAAAAATATTTACTTGTATTCAGAATTTTAAATTTTCGATTGGTAAAAAACGGTACGGTAAATTTATCAATATATTTAAAATAAAAAGCCCATTCGATATTTTCCGAATGGGCTTTTAAAGAAACAATTATATTATCTGCTGTAATTCGGCGCTTCTTTTGTAATTACCACATCGTGTGGATGAGATTCGCGAATACCGCTTGCCGTTATTTTTACAAATTGAGCATTATGCAAAGTAGCAACATCTTTTGCGCCGGCATAACCCATTCCCGCTCTTAAGCCGCCAATATATTGCACCATTACTTCTTCCAATGTGCCTTTAAATGGAACGCGACCAACAATACCTTCAGGCACTAACTTTTTAATATCATCTTCCACATCTTGAAAATATCTGTCTTTTGAACCCATTTCCATTGCTTCTACACTTCCCATTCCTCGGTATGATTTAAATTTTCGTCCCTCATAAATAATAGTTTCTCCCGGACTTTCTTCTGTTCCCGCTAACAAGCTGCCCGCCATAATAGTATCTGCACCTGCAACTATTGCCTTTACAATATCTCCGGTGTATCTAATTCCGCCATCACCAATAACCGGAACCCCTGTGCCTTTTAATGCATTAGCAGCATCGTTTATTGCACTAATTTGGGCAACACCAACACCGGCTACAACCCTTGTGGTGCAAATACTTCCGGGGCCAACACCAACTTTAACAGCATCAACGCCTGCATCAGCCAATGCCTTTGCACCGGCTCCGGTAGCCACATTTCCGGCAACCACTTCTAAGTCGGGGAATTTCGTTTTTACAATTTTTACCATATCTATGACACCTTTTGAGTGTCCGTGTGCTGTGTCAATTATAACTAAATCGGCGCCAACGGCTCTGAGTGCTTCAATGCGCTGAATGGTATCGTGTGTAACGCCAACAGCGGCGCCAACAAGCAATCTGCCGTATTTATCTTTACAAGCGCGAGGGTGGCTTGAAAGCTTAAGTATATCTTTATAGGTAATTAATCCTCTTAAAATACCATTGTCATCAACAACCGGTAGTTTCTCAATTCTATGATTTTTAAGAATATTTTCAGCCTGTTGTAACGTTGTTCCTTCGGGTGCTGTAATCATATTTTTGGTAGTCATTACCTCCGCAATCGGGCGATTCATATTTGTTTCGAAACGCAAATCGCGGTTTGTAAGAATACCAACCAATCGCTTATTTTCGTCGATAATTGGAATTCCACCAATTTTAAATTCCTTCATCATCGTCAAGGCATCGCGTATAATGGCGTTTTGTAAAAGCGTAACCGGGTCTATAATAAGTCCGCTGTCACTTCTTTTTACACGTCGCACTTGGTCTGCCTGCTTCTCAATACTCATGTTTTTGTGAATGATACCAATACCACCTTCTCTTGCCATCGCGACAGCCATTTTGTATTCAGTAACCGTGTCCATTGCGGCAGAAATGATTGGCACATTGATACGCAGGTTGCGTGTAAGCTGAGTAGAAATATCTACATCACGAGGTAATACATCAGAATAAGCGGGAACTACAAGGAGATCGTCGAAGGTGAGACTTTCGCCCAAAAATTTGGTTGAGAGATTTTCCATGTGCAAAGATAGGACGGGAATTGGAATTTGCAAAAACCTAATTCTTTTTGGAATTACATTGTTGCACTCCGTAGGGGCATTGTTGTTCTTTTGTCTTGATACAAAAGAACCAAAAAATCAAGGCTGCATTGCATTGTGCAAGTGCAGCTAACGACACACGCGTGGCGCGGACGAGGCGCCAGCAGTGTTTTTAGTGATAGTGGTGTTTTGATAACGAAGCAAGTTTTATTTAATCACGTTTATTATGTGCTAGCGCTGCGCCCGCTTGGTGAGTCGAAGCATCGGCACTTTTTTGCTATCGTAGCTTAAGTGTCGTAAGCTGCACTAGCGCAATGCAATGAGGCCGATGACAAGGTTTGACATTGCTGCAATGCATTAACATTACTTCCAAGTTATAATTAAATTCGGTGCTCTGCCGAATCTTCGATTCGGAAGCGGAAACTTGCGGATTGCATCCGCTTAGGGATGTGTATTTATTGTATTAATTATTAGTATGATGCAATTGGTTAATTAATAAATTAACTTATTGCACCCAATTTGTCCGCGGTTGGTTTCCAACCACAACTGTTCGGAAGAAAATCCAACCTACCGGCAATAAACAAAACACTGTGTACAACTGACATTGATAATCAGTGATTTACGACAGAATTTCGTTTCATGAACGTAAACGAAATCCTTTCCAAACTACCTGAGAATT
>JANMLV010000118.1:0-5668 GCA_031372705.1 Bacteroidota bacterium
CTTTACTTTCGGGATATGCTAATCTTGCCAAATTATTTAAACGAGTAGACGCAATGATACGTCTGAAACGAGCCAGTTTTACCTCGCGCTTTTTTGTATTTTTTTCAGTTCTGTTGGGTCTTAGCTTACTGCAAGCCAACAGTTTGTTTGCGGCAGGAACCGTTACCGGAACCGTGTTCCGCGATTACAATGCAAATGGCGTTCAGGAACTCGATGAATTTGAAATTGCAGTTTTTTCCGACGAAGGAAATTTTATTCAAGTATTTGTGCCTACCGATGAATACATCCAGAGCAATCAAACAAATTTTAATTATGGTTTAGGCATCAACCCAAAAGTGCTTTGGTACAACAAAAAAGGTTTAGAGGGATTTTTAGGAAAATTTGCCGCGCAATCTTCATTACAAATGAACAGAAAAGTATTGGATGACCAATCACTAAATGCCTACAATCCATTTGCGGATATTGCTGACAGTTTATTAGTAAGTTCAAATATTTATTGGTTAAATACCGTATTTTTTAATCGCTCAGGCACAAAATTCGGAATAGATTATGCACGACTAAATAATTTCAGCAAACAAGTAATTACAATTGGTCCGGAAAGCAGAGGAAAAACCGAAGATAAAATTACCATCCGCTATAAAATTGCAAAACCTCTTACCATTAATGCAACATTTTATAACGGTAATAAATTTTTAACATCAGAGGCATTCAATAACAAAACATATTACATTCCCTACACAACCATTGAACCAAAAATCACTTATATAAACGGGAGCAAATTTCGCAGTGCGGTATATTATCAATACACAGAAAGCAAAAATAACGAAGGAGTTGAAAGCCTCATAAGCAATGAGTTTACAATGGATGTACGCTATAATGTAGTGGCAAAAAGCACAATCACCGGCAAGTTTTCATTTATCAGCAATAAATACACCGGTATAGAAGATACGCCTGTCGGATATGCAATGTTAGAAGGCCTAGAAAATGGCGATAATTTAATATGGAATTTAACTATCGACCGGAAGTTATCTGCACTGTTGCAACTTACTGCAAGTTATGAAGGCAGAAGCACAGGTACAAATACCATTACACATTTAGGCAGACTTCAAATGAGGGCTATATTTTAAAGCCAAGCTGCTTAACATTGCTATTATTACATTGATTACATTTGCAATATGGATATAACTATTAACACACCTGCGTTATTATTTCCTGCTATCAGTTTGGTCATGCTCGCTTATACCAATCGCTTTATGGCGCTTAGTGCAGTAGTACGGAAATTGCATGATGAATATCAGCTCAACACAAATAAAAATTTGCACATGCAAATAAAGAACTTACAATTTCGTTTAAAATTGGTACGCAGGATGCAATTTTTCGGGGTAATGTCATTCCTGTTTGGCATGATCAGCATGTACCTGGTTTACATAGAATTATTTCATTATGCCAATATATTATTCGGGCTTGGAATGATATCTTTTTCTATCAGTTTAGTGCTGTCGTTAGTTGAAATATTAAAGAGCACAAGAGCACTGGAATTGGAACTTTCAGACATGGAAGGCATAAAGGATGACAACCTTGTAGACTATATTCGTAAGAAGTTTGAAAAAGAATAAACCGTTGGCATATCAGCATAAAAAAACCCCGAAGTAATCGGGGTTTTAAGTAAAATTTTGCTATTTATAATTTCAATAAAGTATACGTTTTATAATCATCTTTTTTCAACACAATTTGATTAAATGTTGGATCATCGGTATACAAATGATAAGCTTCTCCCCTTGTGCAATCGGTTACAATTTCAGCAGAGGTATAAATAAAATGCGTTTCAGAAATAACAGTTGTTAAACTCAAAGCCGAACTGCAATATGCTGTTCCGTTTATTGTTTCACTGTAGGCAATTGTACTAACTCCATCAACATTCGTAATGGTGGCAGTAATTACAAAAGGTGCACCATTTGAAGCCTGACCTGTAAAAGTAAAAGTTCCGGCAGGAGCAGTTTGAGCAAATGAGCATGCTAAGCCTACAAAAAACAAGGTAAGCATAAGCGAGAAGGAGCGAATATTCTTTTTCATTGGTTGGTATTTTGCTTGATTTGTAGTTAAAGATAGTGGTTTGAGTTGAATTTGCAAAATTAATGGCTTTGAACGCCGTAAACCCTAGCAAATTCGCCGGTCAAAATTGCAACTGCAATGTTAAACCATTCTCCATATTAACATTTTCGGGCGAACGGAGTTTATAATATTGGAACACATAGGCAATTTTTAGCGCCGAAGTTCTGCTCAACGGATTTACATAAGCAGCCGCAAAACGGAGTCCGCTGTAATCTAATATGGGCAAATTAATCGAATAATCGCGATTCGCAGTTTCAACATCACCGAAAACACCAATCCAATTATTATCCTTTGGTGGTTCCGGTAAATCTGTTGCCGATACCAACTCAATAATTGGAGTTGATAATTGTACCAAGACAGCATCTTTCGATGGCAGTAATTTAGTCCAATATACTTCAGCCGGGATATAAATTTGCGACAACCAAAATAATTCTGACAAACCAATTTCCTGCGGATAATATAACTGGTTCTTAAAACCCAACCCGGTGATTAATCCAAATGGCGATTTTAACATTGCAACTTTGTATCCAAATTCATAACCCAACCCATTAGTATGATTTCCTAACTTATTGGATGCAAATGTAACATCACCCATTCCATAAAATGAATGTGTAAATTGCTTATTTAAATTGGTGTGATATGCAATTGACAAACCAGGCGTAAAACCAAAGTTTTTTAAATGAGACGCTTCGCGAATGGTAAAGCTCGTTACACCGGCAGATATCCCTACGTCGAAACTACTCGATGGCAAGATAAATTCCTGCGCACGTATTGTCAGCACTGCAATCAGTGATATACAGATACACAAGGCATGTTTACGCAATTTATTCTCGCTCAACTTGTTAAATAGTAACTCCACGATAAACCAAAGTTACCATTTTAATAATTAATTTTGAAACACCGGTTAATATATACTTTTAAGCGCATTTCAATTAATTTTGAGATATAATTCATATCATGTCAACAAATATTTTATTGCGACCCGACTTACAGCTTGAAACCGAAATGGTTATGTTGCGCCCACTAATAATTACAGATTTTGAATACTTGTTACCGTTTGCATTAAGTGAACCTGAAATTTGGCAATATTCATTAGTTTCAGGTGCAGGAGAAAACGGATTAAAAAATTATATACATTTAGCACTTGATAATTATGCACAAGAAAAAGAATTACCATTTATTGTATATAATAAAAAACAGAATACCTACGCGGGAAGCACCCGTTTTTATGATATTCAATTTGCGCAACGCACGTTACAACTTGGGTATACTTGGTATGGCAAATCGCATCAAGGAACTGGTATAAATACACATTGCAAATTCTTATTACTTCAATATGCTTTTGAAACTATGCAAATGGATCGCGTGGAATTTAGAGCTGACGCAAATAATGCGCGGAGTATTAAAGCAATGAAAAAAATTGGATGTGTAGAGGAAGGAATTTTGCGTAGCAATACATTCAAAGCTGACGGAAACCGGCGAGACAGCATTGTGCTCAGTATATTGCGTGATGAATGGTTTGCCAATGTAAAAGAAATGCTCAAGCAGCAAATCGAGGTTGACTGATATTCCATTTTGTGATGCAATACCATATTGTTACCGCTGCAGGGCTGGTAATGACAACCTAGCTACCTTGGTTAAACAAACTGTAGCTTAATTATGGCTTAATGTATTGCTGACTTGGAATTTAGTAGGCGCGCTTAAAATTACTTCAACCTACGTTTAATTGCTTCGCCGATATTTTTCATTCGGTGCAGGTTAAACAAGAGTGCAAGTGCCAATTTAATAGGGAATGAAATATAGTAATAGGCAATTACCAATGGGTTAGGACTCACTTTTTTTACTTCATATCCGTATTGTTGCATATAATTGCCGCAAATTTGCTGACAAAAGTAAATCTCTCCTTTATTTAATCCGCCTTTTTCCCAATTGCCTGCACGTTCTGTTTTAATTCCGAATGCATCGGGTTTATCGGCCTCATTGCTCGAACCAACTTGCGGAATCATGAGCATATCTGAATTAAAATCAATTTCTAAAAAATGGCATAACGCTTTAATTTCTTTCTCTGAATCATTTACCATGCCTTCAAAAATCATATTATGCACTTTTGCATGCGACTTGAATTTAGCTGCTGCCCTAATACTTGAATTCCATAACTTAGATATTGTTATAGGATGATAATTTATTCTCAATCGGCGTTGCTCCTTTTTTGTCATGAAACCTGCACCCATTTTTCGCCGCTGCCATTTGCGTTTCTGACTCAGCATAACACCACGAGGGTCGCGAACCATATTTACAATTTTAGCGCCGGGAAATAATTCTAAAATTTCATTGATATAAAAAACATCTTGCGGTGTTTTTTCACATGGAATTGTTTTGCCGTTTTTATTTGTTTCATAAAACAAAAATCCGTTTAAAACCGCATGCGGAAATAAAGGACCTTCAATTGCTTCTACAATAGTTGTTGCCTCTTTCTGGTGTTTTGCGATGTTCATTTCAGTCAGGTAGCCATCGCGTTGAATAAACAATAATTTTGATGCCAAATTAATGGCTGCATCTTTAGCTACAGCATTTGATTTATCGGCTGTACTCCACAACTGTTCGAAAAAGTGCAATTCTTCCAACATATAAATATGTGGATGATTGCCCAATACACGGCGCATCATAGTAGTTCCACTTCGTGAATTACCAACTATAAAAATTACTTTCTCCTGACCGGTTCCGCTCATTTCGTTTTCAAAAATTATTATTTAGTGCCAATCAGTTCATCTAATGAATTTTGTGCAACATAATGATAACCCGGACGCGCTGTTGCATAAATTTTGGTCGCCATTTCTTTTTGCCCGGTTGCAATCATTGCTTTATAAAGTGGCATCAAGAATTTTCTTCTACCCACACTATTTAAAAACTTATCAATAGCAGGATAAGCAACAGTATAATTGCGCTTAATAGCCAATTCGTACCAGGCATCAGCAATTTCGCTATTACCAATTCCGGTAAATTTAAATTGCTTATCAAGGTTCGACATATTTTCAAGACTAATATCTTCCGGTAATTGATATACAAAACGCAACCACTCGTGTGTGCTCCAGTTAGCAGTAACCAATTGATCGGCAGTTGTACCATTTTTAAATTTCTTCACTTCAGCATCAACTAAATCGAAGCGCACCGATATCGGTTTATTTAAATTTGCAGGAATTCCGGGACCGTAAATCCACTCATTAATATCAACACCGGCATAAGCCGCTTTATTTGGCTCAATTAAGTTTGCGTTGATGTAATCAATAAATGCTTCGGTGGTCATAACTTTAAAAGCGTTAGTTGTGAAATAAGCATTAATGAATGCATCCCACTTTTCACGGCCAACTTTACTTTCGAGCATACGTAAGAAGAAAGCACCTTTATTATAAGCAATATCGCTAACGCCTTCATCAGGATCACGACCTTCTAATTTTAATTTAAGATGTGTATCAGGTGAAGTTGCGCCAAAATCATTAACAGTTTCAACCAATCCATCGTATTCTAACATTTGGAGCATGTCGGCATAATCTTTACC
>JANMLV010000122.1:0-2648 GCA_031372705.1 Bacteroidota bacterium
ACATTTAGATCACATTACAGCATATTTGGGCGATTTCGAAAAGTTTTTTGAATAAAAAGAGACAAATTTTAAATGTAAAAAACCTGTATTAGCGAATATGCATTCGTTAATACAGGTTTTTTTGTTGGTTTATTTATTTAATTAATATCCCGGATTTTGCACCATGTTTGGGTTAGCATTTAATTCAGCTAATGGAATTGGCAGAATTCTACGATGGTCATCAATACTAATATTCAGCGCATCAGGAGGCGATTGCAAGCCTCTGTTGATGTCTAGTCCAAGCCTGTTTAAATCGAAGAACCTATTGCCCTCAAACGCAAGTTCTTTTCTTCTTTCGTTTGTTATATCATTTAAAAGCGCTGCGCCTACAGAAGTATAACCGGCAAAAGCAGGTTCTCTTGTTTGCGCAATAGTATTGAGATAATCTTTTGCTGTTGATTCATCGCCTAAATTGTAGGTAGCCTCTGCTGCAATTAAATAAATCTCAGCTAACCTCAATATTTTCATATCATCAACATCTGTTCCATTAGTGTAGTTTGGAAATTTATCTACCCAAACAACATCTTGACCGTTTCTAAGTGCAGTATACATTAGTAATTTCCGTATATCACCATTTGAATAGCTGTTGTAGAAATTAGAGTCACACATCGCATCTCCATAACCATCATCATCATAAATTGCAGAAAGCGAATTGTTACCATTGTTTTGCGCAATATCTAAGCTCAATTCAAAAATAGTTTCTGATTTAACAGTTGCACCCGGATCACTCCAGTATCCAATAAAATTTGCGCTATCAACTAAAGCATAACCGCCGTTATTAATAACATCGAGTGAAAATGTTTTAGCATTTTCCCAATCTGCCATGTATTGGTATACTTTCGCCAATAAACCTTTAGCTGCCCAAATTGATAGATACTCTGAATTCTTTTCAATTGTCATAAGACTAATTGCCTGGTTTAAATCAGCTATAATTTGATTATACACTTCTCCAACGGTATTGCGGGCAGGTTTTATTTCAGGGTCGTAGGTTAGTATTAAAGGTACGCCTAAGGTATTCTCATTTTCCGGTGAATATGGTTTTCCAAAAGTGCGAATCAAATCAAAGTATAAACAAGCTCTGGCTGCTAATGCTTCTCCTACCAATTGATTAACATTAGCACTTGCAGGTAAATCGCTTTCTATGGCCTGATTAGCGCGAAGAATACTGTTATAGGCATCAGACCATATGCCTTGCACATCACCATTGTCGTCAAATATGGCGTAAGTGTTAAAAGATATATATCTATTTGAATTAATTTCAAAAATATAAACATTGTCGGCCATAATATCATTCATAATAGGCAATGACCTTCCATAAATTGCTGCGCCTCGCATTGCGCTGTAAACGCCATTAACAGCGGCATCTAAATCTGATTCAGTTAAAATAGCGCTTTCAAAAGGAACCGCATCATAAGGTTCCTTATCTAAGAAATCTTTTTTGCATGATGAAAATACAACCAGTATAATTATCATGAAATGTATAATTGTATATTTATTCGTTTTCATTTTCTGTATTTTAATATTTATTAAATTAAAATCCGATGTTGATGCCGCCAATAATAGTTTTAATATTTGGTAAATTGGCATCCCCAAAACCATTACTCACATCAGGGTCAAATGGAAGATTTTTTTCCTTGGTCCATGTGTATAGGTTGGTTCCTTTTGCATACACTTTAAGGCTATTTAAATGTAACTTATTTACCACAGCACTATTAAAGTCGTAAGAAAGTGTTACATCGCGCAGCCTAATATAATCTCCATCAAATAAATATCTGGTTGAAGTGGTATTAGAACCGGAATTATTGTAATAAACATATTGGGGAGCATCGCTTTCATCACCCACATTTTCCCAACTGTCCAATCCTGTATTGTATTGGTTGTATAATGGAAAAGCCCCGTCGCTGGCAAATAAAAATCCCCATATATCATAAATCTGATTCCCGAAAACATAATTTAATTGCGCACCTAATGTAAAGCCTTTCCAACTTAATTGACTATTTAGTGAGCCGAAAAATTTAGGTAGGGAATTTCCTGCTGCTGCAGGTGATACGCTATCAATAATATTAGTAGTTGTTGTCATAGTTGAATCGGTGTACCATAATGCATCACCATTTTCACTGTCAACACCCGCCCATATCGGCATATAAAAAGTACCATAACTTTCGCCTACTCGGTAAAGAAAATCAGAAATAAATTCTTGATCTTTATACAAGGCTGTTATTTCATTTTTGTTGGTGGCGAAATTACCGCCCAGGTTCCATTTGAAATCTCGCATTGCTATAACATCGGCAGATACACTTATTTCAACACCTTTATTTACCATTGCACCAACATTTTGCAATTGTGTAGCAAAACCGGAGGTTAACGAAACAGGCACGTTTAATAATAAATCAGTTGTTTTGCGATTATACCATTCCACGGTGATGTTAATTCTATCTTTTGCAAATCCGATGTCTGCACCAATATTGAATGGATTACTTTTTTCCCAAGTGAGATTGTCGTTACCAATGACAGCAGGGTTGCTGGTTGGGGCTCCGTTGTAACTTCCAAAATAAGAATAGTAGGCTCTCCAGGCGTAGTTCCCAATTTCTGAGTTGCCATTTTGGCCG
>JANMLV010000124.1:0-5273 GCA_031372705.1 Bacteroidota bacterium
GATTCGTTTTCAACCATAAAATCTGCAATTACCGGTAGCTTTTTCAATCGCTTGGTAAGGGGAGGTCGGCAGGCCATTAAGCCTTTAGTATAGGGATGTTTAGGGTTTTCAAAAATTTCGAGCACTGTTCCTTGTTCCACAATTTTTCCTTTGTACATTACTAACACACGGTCGGCAATATCAGCAATAACACCGAGGTCGTGTGTAATAAAAATAATGGATGATTTAATTGATGCTTTTAATTCAGCCATCAATTCCAAAATTGTTTTTTGAACGGTAACATCAAGTGCTGTAGTAGGTTCATCGGCAATTAAAATATCGGGATTGCAGCTCATTGCCATGCCAATCATTACCCGTTGTTTTTGGCCTCCGCTGAGTTCGTGCGGATAGGCATTGTATATGCGTTCGGGATTTGGCAACTGCACTTTTTCAAATAATTCGAGTGTTCGTTGTTTAGCTTCTTTTTTTGATTTTTGTTGATGCAACATAATTGCCTCATCAACTTGTGCACCGCAGGTAAATACCGGATTTAAACTTGTCATCGGCTCCTGAAAAATCATAGAAATTTTATTTCCGCGATATTCGCGCATATCCTTGTCGGCAATAGTGCGCAAATCGACAGGCGGCTTGCCCTGAGCATAATAAATCATTTCACCTCCTGCAATAATTCCGGGAGGGTTGGGTATTAATCGCATGAGCGATAAGGAGGTTACCGATTTGCCGGAGCCTGATTCGCCAACAATACCAACTGTTTCACCTCTGAATATTTGGAATGAGATATCATCAACTGCTTTTGTAATACCATTTTCTGTTTTAAAATGTGTCGACAAATTTTTGATATCCAGTAAAAGTTCTTTGGCCATTATGTAAAGATAGTAATTTGCAAGTAAGATAAAAGTTGATGCAAAAGCTTCACTTATGCTTCAAATAAACTTTATTGACGGGTTATTAAAATAAAATGCGCATTCCGGTATTATTTATCGATAAACTCTGTTTCAGGTGAAATCCAAATAACGCAATTACCTGAGCCAAATTCATTTTCTTCGATGTTGTTATTGTCGGGGTCTAATATCCATTGCCCATCTACAACAAATTTATACGTGTATTTGCCGGCTGCTAAAAAGCATGGAAATATCCAAACGTTTTCCATTTTAATCATTTTATAACCCGGTTCTGCCCATCCGATAAAGCTGCCTGTAATATATACTTCTTTGGCATTCGGCATGTTGTGTAATTCAAAAACTTTGTTTGCTGATATCACTTTAATAGAGTTTTGAGTTTTGCCTATTTCAATGGCTAATGGATTCCTAGGATCGAGTATCCAGGTACCATCAACAATAAATTTATATTCATAATTTCCGGGAGCCAAAACAAATGGCACTTGCCATCCTGTTTCTGTTTTTTCCATTATTAATTCGGATGTATTCCAATTATTAAAAGTGCCTGTTAAAACCACAACTTTTGCGTCATTATAACCATCTAAATCAAACACAGTTGGTTTTCCGAAAGAAATAATTGAATTGGTATTCCCCATTCCATCAGGTCTGGCTAAAGGATTTCCGGGGTCTAGCATCCAATTGTTGTCAGCAATATATTTATAACTGTGTGTGCCTTCCTTTAAATACATGCCGAGCATCCAACCATCTTGAGTTTTGTTCATTCTTAGCTCTTTTTCGTTCCAATTATTGAAACTTCCTGCAAGAATTATTTGCTTTTTATCGGTTAATCCATTTAACTTAAATGTATAATTGTAGTGGTAGTAAGTACTGTTGTAGCTCCCTTGGCCATCTTCTTCGCGTAAATTATTATTGAAATCAAAAATCCATTTACCATCGACAATGAATTTATAAAAATATTTTCCCGGTTTTAATTTCACGGTTGCAATCCATCCGCTGTCCGTTTTTTGCATTGGTGTGGTACCTGTGCTCCAATCATTAAAATTGCCACTTAAAAACACTTGTGTATTATTGGTATATTGTGGTAAATAGAATACGGTAACATCATCATTGTTTTCGAATACGGTAGGCGATTTATTAAAATTGTTTATGCCGTAAGCAACATTTCCGGGATAGCCCGGTTGCTCACTGCTGTTCTCTTCGAAATTAAAAAATAATGGTTGATTCCCCCATTGAATATCAGGATTTTCTTCCATTATTTCTTTAGTTATGACGGCTTTTTTCTTACTTAAACTTTCTAATTGCCAACCTTCTTGTGCAAGGTGACCAATATTGCGGTAATTAAAAAGACTATCTTCGTTTAATCCGAAATACATTATCAAGTTAGTATATTCATGACTGCGTTTATCAATTGTAATAATGAGTTTACCATCATCAACCTTTACTATAGTTGGCTGTGCATAGGCAATTTCCGGTAATAAAAAATTTACCAGCATAAAAAACATACAATATGTAAGCAGTTTCCTCATCCGTTACCTTTCGGTGTATAAAAATACATCGATAATTTCTTTTTTTTATGATTAATCGTTACAATTCCTTTTGATAAAAAGTTGTATCCTAATATTCCGTTGATATTAGTGTCGTAAACAAGTTGCAAATAGTTTAAGTTCGTAAGGATAAATGGCATGGCGACAAAATAAGCGCCACCAATTTGTACAGAATCTATTTCACCATTCAACACGAGTTGATCGGATCCACCTGATCCTGCAAGTGAACCTCGTGTAGTAAGTGTGAAATGTTTCAATATTTTATTACTCACCATGTTGCTGAGCACATTTCGCTCTGCGCCGGTATCTAAACAAAACCTGAGCTTCTTGTCGGCAATGGTTACATCCATAAAAATAATGTCGTTGGTAATATCTATGGGCATCAAGAGGTTGGGTGTTTGGTTGCGCTCGTTGCCTGCAATTCGGTTACCTTCACTGTCGAGCTTATACAAAATAAGCAAATTGTTTTGCAAGTCGATTTCCATTTCTACTTCTAGAAACAAGGATGCTCCTAAAAGGCCTAAAATTTTCACCCCTCGAGCATCTTCTAAATGACCAAGATTAACAATATCCGCATCAACCTGTGTGTAAAAAAGCTTTTGAATGATAAGTGAATCAACTGTTGTATTCAATACTGTATTGCCGCCGCCAGTTATGCCATAAGATGTAGTTCCGTTCGAGGCTTTTCTACCTTCGGTGAAATAAGTCTTGTTTAAAACTAAATGGGGAGCGCCGGTGTCAAGAATAAAAAAGCCAATCATCGAATCGACCTTTGCCTCAATAAGAAAAAGGTTCTGAACACGCTTTAGTGGAATAAATAATTCATCAAATTCACCTTGGGGAATAGGGTCGGCAAATCCTTTATCAACATCAGGTTCCATTACATCTGCGCTAGCAGTTGAAATGCATACTACCAGTGCTAAAACCGGTAAAAAATGTTTGATATGTTTGAGAATTGCCGACAATCTGCCAAAAATAAGCGTTTGCCTGAATAATGATGCAACTATTAACATAATTAAACACTTATAGCGGATAAAGAATCGATTTTTGAGGATTAACAGTTAACATAAAGATTTTGTTTACAAGGATGGAATCAACTTGCTTCGATAATTAGGAACCTTTTCAGTGAATTTTAATTCAAAGCACCTCTTTTCACAAGTTGACTAAAGTCAATGAAATCGAGTGTTTGGGTCATACTGTTGCAGGCGAAACTGCATGTAACTTTAGGGTGTTAAAAATATTCAGTTCTCCATTTAAAAAAATAGTATGACACTCGTAAAAAAAGGTTGGACTTCTCCATTTAGCAACAATTATTTATCAGATTTTTTCAATACGGATAAATTACTTAATGATGATTATTTCGCTGCTGAGCGAATGCCTGCGGTAAATGTAATTGAAAATGAAAAATCATTTGAAATAGAAGTAGCTGTTCCGGGTATGAAGAAAGATGATTTCAAAGTTGAAGTGAAAGATGGAATGCTTTCAATATTTGCAGAAACTAAGGATGAAAAAAAGGAGGAAACAAAAAATTATACGCGAAAAGAATTTAGTTGCACATCATTTTCTCGATTATTTACACTGCCTGAAAATGTAAAAGACGGCGAAATAGATGCGGAGTATAAAAATGGAGTTTTAAATATTATCTTACCTAAGAATAAGGTTAATATAAATCCTGTTAAGCGGATTGAAGTAAAATAAATTGATTTTAAAAATATAGATGGCAAGGTTTATGGAATGCTCGGTAGTTGGCCGAGCATTCTTATTTTTAAGCATTTTTGTGGTTATTAATCCTGGTAAAATATATCCTCTTCTTTTATCAAAGGCAGCCCTTTTAATCGCATAATTATTTGCGCAACGGCAATTACATCTTTACTGCAATACTTCGCAATGCGATTTAAATTATTTTCCTTCCAATAAACACTGCCTACCATGCTGCCGTCGATGTCGTCTTTAGGTGTTGGAACATTTAATATTGATGCCAGCAAATGCAGTGAGGTATAATGTTTGAAGTCGCCGAATTTCCACAATTCCAGCGTGTCAACATGATTTACTTCCCAAGGTTTTTTACCATAAATATCGAGAATTGGGGGCAATTGTAAACCATTAATTAAAAATCTTCTGCATAGCCAGGGTACATCAAATTCTTTGATGTTATGTCCACATAATTGATAATCGTTTTTGGAGATATTAATTAGCGCCGATGTAAACGATTCGAGTAATGCTTTTTCGTCGTGGTTGCTATACGTTTTTATAGTTAAGGTATAGGCATCACCTTTTTTAAGTAAGTATCCGCCACTAATTACTATTACTTTTCCGAATTCGGCTAAAATTCCGGCCTTTGAAAAATAATGATCGGCAATGTTGTCTTCTTCTTTGCGAAACCTGCCGGTTTTGTCGTCAAATAATTTTTGTAGCTCAGGGCTTAATTCATTAAAATCAGATACACCCGGTACTGTTTCAATGTCGAAGATAAAAAGGGATTCGGGATAAACATTTTTAAGCATAAAAGGGATTTATAAAGTGAAAAAATTATTATTGCATAGTTAACTATTTATTTTATTATACATTGGAATAACCATCCCGGTAATTGATTTGCCGGCATCGCTCATTAAAAAAGCAATAACGTCAGCTATATCGCCGGTTGGCGTAAAAGTTTTGTATTGTTCTTCGGTAGCCCATGATAAATTATTAGGGGTTTGCAAGGTAGCCGGGGCAATGCAATTTGCGCGAATATTTGTAAATCTACCTTCTTCAGCTGTGCTCATAGTTAAAGCAATTCCGGCACTTTTACTTGCTGAATAAACCGAATTTCCCATAGCTTGATGTAGGG
>JANMLV010000182.1:0-1529 GCA_031372705.1 Bacteroidota bacterium
TATATAAAATATCAAATTCACTTCCCTCGCAATCCATTTTAACAAAATCAATTTTGTCAAAACCATTTTGCTCTATGATTTGTGCGAGCGTTATACTTGGGACTACTAGTTTTTTAGAATGAGTGGATTCAAATCCAGAAAAGACTGAAGCATTTTCTGTAAGTTCTTTTTCGCTATCTAAATAAAGTACGAGATCACCCATTGGTTTTCCTGTAACGGCTTTCTCTTGGAGCAATAATCTCTCTTGAAGCAATTTATTCTCGCCAATCGTCCTTTTTAAAGTCTGTATATTTATCGGGATGGGTTCGAAAGCAATAATTTTTTTTATTGGTTTTTTCGATAAGAGCATCGCACTAAAGAAGCCAACATTGGCTCCTATATCTAATACTATGGAGTCTTCGCCTAGTTCTTTAACAAGTTCATTTATTCTGTATACGTCAGACATAAATATCTCTTTAAATATGAGCATGAGTCTGCGAGGCACTCTCACTTTAATCGAAATAGGTTTTGTGATGAAGGTTAATTCTGATTGCTTTCTGATTTTATCCAAAAAATAGATGTGAGTATTTTTTATATTTTCGAATAGTTTAAAATACCTACTAATTCCGTAAACAGCCATTTTTGATTATATTTTAATACATCAAATGTAGTAAAATAGTATTGGCAGATAAGGTAACTCTGGGTTTGGCTTTCAGGATTAGATGAGTGTAAAGAACATCTTAAAACAAAAAAGTATGTTTCTAAATGCGGATCTTTTTTTAATAGCCAGCAATGCTTCACGATTTGCAAAGAAGGTAAAAGAGCGCAAAATGTTATTCCTCGATGAAAAGCTTTGGTAGCTCTTATAAATATCTTGGATCACTTCTTTTTCTGTTACATTATACCTCTGACTTGTTTCATGAAAAACTTTAAGTCTTTCACGTATCTTTTTTAGACGAACTTCTTCTTTTTCCTTCTTTCTTTTACGCCCTTTTGTGTTTATAGCGGCAATCGTGTTTTTAGTATGTTGTCGATGCAGAACTAACGTTTTATCCAAATATGTAATACTCCCTGCACATGAAAAATAAAAGGCTAGCCACCAATCATGCACAATATCGTTAGGAAAGGGCATAGCGCTTACTAGCATTTCTCGTTTTGCTAATATTGCATGGCCTGCAATGCAATTGCCAATTACAAAAGGGAGGCAATTCTTATATGCCGCTAAATTCTTTAAGTCCGATAAGTTCTTATTCAAACTATTACCCTTTGCATCAATAAGTTCAGAATCGCAATAGCAAAGATCCGCATCTTGCAAATTTTTTAAAAGAAGCTCTATCTTTTCCTCTTTCCAAACATCATCTTGATCTGATAGTGCAACGTATTTTGCACTGGACAATGAAATTCCTTTTTCAAAATTTCTTATGTAGCCAAGGTTTGTTTCGTTTCTAAAAGTTTTTATTCGAGAATCCCTTTTAGCGTAATCTAATACAATGGACCAAGTTCCATCTGTTGAATGATCATCCACAATGATTATTTCATTATCTTTTACA
>JANMLV010000209.1:0-6877 GCA_031372705.1 Bacteroidota bacterium
CCATTGGTATTTGTTAGTTTAATGGTATCGCCTTTTAAATTGGTTAAAATTATTTTACTTATTGCAGTTGTATCTTCCACAGCAAAAGCGGTGTCTTTTTTAGAATAAGAACCTTCGTTTTTGTGAATTAATGTGAAATAAGCAATAACAATTAACACTACTAATATACCGAAATATAACCAATTACGTTTCATGTTTTGTTTTTTAAGATGCGTATTTTCTATTGCGCATAAAGAAATAAATGCCGCTGAACATATACAAAATAATCAGCGGTGCAATCATATTTAACAATTGCCATTGAATTCGATTGTCGCCAACTTTTTGGTCGTCGAGCGGACGTAATTTTACTTCTTTGGCGCGTGTGGCAATAAGTCCGTTTTGGTCGCATAAATACTCCACACAATTCATCGCAAAATCTTTATTGCCGTAAATGTATCGTTCTATATAATTGATGCCCAACATATCGGGTTCGCCATCTTCACCCACAAAGTTTTTAATTAAATCGCCATCACCAATCATAATTTGTTTTGAGCCGACACCGGTTTCTAAAAATTTGCCATCCTGATACCCAAATCCACTTTGATGTAAACGGGCAGCAGTTGGTTTTAATGATTTAAATGCCGATGGAAATTTACCTTCCAACAAAACGGCAACGGGTAAATTTGGTTTGTTGTATTGTGCATCGGTTGGTGCGAATTTGTTATCTACTACATTGAAATTAATACGCGCCGGTGTTGTTAAATATCTGCTCAATCCTGATGTTGTGAGTAAAATAGTTTTCGCTATTCCGGGTACAGCAATGGTGTCAACAGTGCTAACAAATTTTCCTTCCACGGCATCCACGTTTTTGCTGATGGGGTGGTTAGGATTAAAATTATTTAATATCGGATTGTAAGGCCATGGTCGCATAATAAAATTCTCGCCATTGGAAACCGGTACATTAATATGTGTGCATTGTTTATCTTGAATAATATTCGGATTAATGCGCGCACCATATTGCAATAACATATCCATAATATTCAGTTCACGGTCTATTGCCATAAACTGACCATTTCCTGAATACAAGCTATCAAATTCAGCAATTACGGGATCTACCAACCACAGCACATTGCCACCTGCCATAATATATTGGTCGATAACAAATTTGCCTTCCATTGAAAAAGCCGTAAGTGGTTTTGCTATGATAATTGTTTTACACTCACGCGGAATTTTAAATGTGCTGTCATCTTCTAAATCTATTTGCGTTACATTATACAATTCATTTAGCGAACCTGCTATATCATTTAATTCAAAACGATCCAACTCATTGTGCCCTGCAATAAATGCCACGTAAGGTTTTTCGGCAACGGTAAGCTGTCGAATGGCTTTAGTGAAATTATATTCTAACAACGAAATAGAAACAGATGGGTCGCTATCAGGATTTAGCGGAAGCGGCATGGTGCCTCTGTCGATTATAGGAAAAGAAATTTCTACATCTTTATAATTAATAGAAATAAATGGAAATACATATTTAACAGATGCCTCGTCGGTTGCACTTTCAAAAAACTGAACACTCAATATGCCTTTTTCTTCGAGTTGTTTAATAAATTCGGTTTGATTGGTTTCATCGGGAATGCTAAATGGATCAAAAACATCATATTGAATATTATCGCCACCGTAATTCTTAAATTGATCAAGCATTTCTGTTGCCGATTGCTGAAGACGTTGTAAGTTAGGGGTCAGATTACCCGCTAAATAAACACGTACAAATAAAATATCATCTTGCTCGGCTAACAATGTTTTAGTTGGCTCGCTTATCGAAAATCTATTTTCTTCGGTAAGGTCAATTCTATAAAAAAATCCCGACAAAAGAAAATTAATAATTACAACAATACCAATCAGTAATAATAACTGCAGTATTGCTCTTCTTCTATTTTTTTTATATTGGTCTTGTCGTTCCATTTATATTGCGCTATTGCTAATCACTTAATTTTATTATTCGGTTACCATTTTCTGGCTCCCAATGCTGTTTTTGTCATGAGCACGAATATGGTTATCATGCTTATAAAATAGATTACATCTCGTAAATCAATATAACCTTTACTGATATTTTGATAGTGCTGATTAATGCTGATTGCACTAAAATAAGCATCGGCGGAGCCCACAAATACCGGTATTAGCGATATTGAATCAAATGCTAAATAAAAGAAAAAGCATGCAAACATGCCTGCAATAAATGCCACTATTTGATTATTGGTTATGCAAGATGTAAATAATGCAATAGCAACAAAAGTAGCGCCTAATAATATTAATCCGATATAAGAACCAATTATGCCGCCTGTATCAACATTACCTGCCGGTGATGCTAAGGCGCTAACAGTGAAATAATATAAAACAGTTGGTAAGATGGCAAAAATAACTAACACCAAAGCCGCAAAAAATTTTCCGAAAATAATTTGCATATCGGTAATTGGTCGCGTGGTAATAAATTCTAAGGTGCCACTGTTTTTTTCTTCCGCAAACGAGCGCATGGTAATGGCAGGAATTAAAAACATGAGAATCCAAGGAGCGAAATTAAAGAATGAATCCAGCGTGGCGTAACCGTCGTCTAAAATATTGGTATCGGGAAATATCCACGCAAATAAGCCATTGGCCACTAAAAAAATAGTAATGGCAATATATCCGATCAGGGAGCTGAAAAATACATTTAATTCTTTTCTGAAAATGGCTATCAAAACCTGAAATTTAATTGTTTAATTAAAAGTTGATTGCTAAAATTTATTTCGTTAAATCTTGGAATACATTTTCCAAAGTTTGTTTTTCTACATGCATATTTAGCAACGTATATTTATTTTCAACGGCAAAGCGGAACAATATTTCTCTAATATCGCCATCGCCGGTATATTCAATCATTAAATGTGTATCGCCTTTTACACTGCGTACACCCGGAATTTGTTTTATTAATTTAATATTGGCCACTTCTTTAAATTCAACTTGCACCAAAGTGGTTCCTTTTTCTATCGATTGCAATCCTTCTACCGAATCGTCGGCTACTAAATTGCCTTTATTAATAATGATGACGCGACTGCAAATGGCTTGCACTTCTTGCATAATATGGGTAGAAAGAATTACCGTTTTTTCTTTCCCGATATTTTTAATCAAATTGCGCACTTCGGTTAATTGATTGGGGTCGAGGCCGCTGGTAGGTTCATCCATGATTAACACTTTTGGGTCGTGCAACATCGCCTGAGCAAGCCCAACGCGCTGACGATAACCTTTCGACAATTGTCCGATTTTTTTCTTGCGTTCCAATGTTAAACCTGTCATGCCAATCATATCTTCTATTCGCTTGTCGGCATTTTTCATACCATTTAATCGCGCAGCAAATTCAAGATATTCTTTCACATACATTTCGGGATAAAGGGGATTATGCTCCGGTAAATAACCAACATTGCGGCGAACATCAATACTGTTTTTCTCTGTATCGAACCCGCAAACACTCGCTTTTCCTGATGTTTGAGGTATAAAACAGGTCAGCATTTTCATCGTAGTGCTTTTTCCGGCACCGTTTGGCCCTAGAAATCCAACAATTTCACCCGCATTAATGGCAAATGAAATATGGTTAACAGCGGTTTGTTCACCATATACCTTCGTTAATTGATCAACTATAACTGACATAAATTATGGGCAAATTTAAGCTAACTGGCGCGTTTATACAGCGATGCTATTCACAATAACGTAATCTGACACAAAAGTGTATGTTAAAAAAGACTTTTAAAGGGAACGCGGATTGGACGGATGCTGCGCAACGCGGATGGGGACGGATTTAAGGGAACGCGGATTTAACGGATGCTGCGCAACGCGGATTGGGACGGATGCCTGCGGCGCTTTTGGTGTGGTGTGGTAAAAGGGGAACCTGCCTGGCGGCAGACAGGCGCGGATTTGGCGGATGCCTGCGGCGCTTTATTGTTAGGTGTGGTTAAAAGAGGAACCTGTAACGACGGCGGGCACGGGTTGAATGGGTTAGGATGGTAAGCGCTTAACGGTATGCTCATTAATTACACCTCTTCTTAACATTTAGTTAATTGAATTTTGTTTCATAAGTGCAAGATATTGGGCATTTTTGCACTCACCATTCACTTATTAAATCTATAACAATGAAATTATTCTACCAATCCACATTTAGGAATTTGGCAATTGGTTGTGCTATGCTTGTTTCGGCCAGCATTTTTGCACAAACTAATCCAACGCCGCAATCTATTCCTTATACTCAAAACTTTTCGGGATTGCTTCACACCTCAACAACTTACCCGGCAGGATGGCAAATTTGGAAAGTTTCTAGTGCGGCAACAAATACATACGTGACAGGAACGCCTACAGGCGATCAAGCGCTTATTGCGAGTTCGAGCGCATCAAATAACACCGGTGGTGGGCATAATTATAATGGTAAAATTGGTGAATTAGCATCCGGCTCAACAAATCCGGGTATAGCTTTAGCGTTGGTTACCACCGGTAGCAATAATATTAAGGTTACTTACGACATTATGGTTATTAGAAATCCATATGATGGAACTAGTAACACACGCATAAATGAAGCAACTTTGCAATATCGTGTCGGAGTTGCAGGTTCATTTGTAACACTTACAGGAATTGAATACCAAAGTGGTACAACCTTGCAAACGGGTTCAGGAGTAACTACCCCTCAAAATTCACAAACAAAGTCAATAACATTACCTGCCGCTTGCGATAATCAGCCAACTGTTCAAATTCGTTGGATTACAAAAGACGTAACCGGAGTTGGTTCACGGCCAAGTTTTGCTGTGGATAATATTAGCATTGATTTCGATAATGATAATGATACCTACGTGTCAACTGTTGATTGCAATGATGCTAATAGCAGTATAAATCCCGGTGCCACAGAAATTTGTAACGGGATAGATGATAATTGCGCCGGTGGTATCGATAACGGATTAACTTTCTTGAATTACTATACTGACGCTGATGGTGATGGATTTGGCTCAGCAGTAGCATCACCGGTAAATTCATGTGCACCAGTTGCAGGTTCAGTAACAAATAATACAGATTGCAACGATGGTAACGCTGCAATTAACCCGGTTGCTGCAGAGACTTGTAATTTTATTGATGATGATTGTGATGGCACACCCGATGATGGTGTATCTTATTTAGCAGTTTACGATGATTTAGATTTAGATACTTATGGAGCCGGATTAGCAGCAAATTATTGCACATTTCCCGGAGCCGGTTATTCTTTGAATGCAGATGATTGTGACGATACTAATGCTGCTATTAATCCGGGTGAAACAGAAATATGCAATGGTATTGATGACGATTGCGTTGGTGGATTTGATGATGGATTAGTATTCTTAGATTATTATAACGATTTAGATGGCGATGGTTACGGTCAAGGTGCAGCATTTGGATTCTGCTCAGACCCCGGTTCACCATTTGTTTTAGTAACAGGCGATTGTAATGATGCAGATATCAATATTAATCCTGCCGCCACAGAAATATGCGATGGCATAGATAATAATTGTGATGGCGGAATAGATGAAGGTTTAACATTCGACACCTATTATGCAGATGCAGATGGAGATGGCCACGGTAATATTGCGGTTACCACAACAACTTGCGATGGAGCACCATTTGGTTATGTTTCAAGCAGCGATGATTGTGATGATAGTGATAATACCATTTATCCTGGCGTAATTGATTTATGCAACGGAATAGATAACGATTGCGATGGCAACATTGATGACGATGCATTATTTACCACATATTATTTAGATAATGATGGTGATGCTTATGGCGATAATTTAGTTGCGGGAACAACATTCTGCTATGTTCCGGCAGCACCATATGTAACTGATAATACAGATTGTAATGATTTAGATATTAATATTAATCCGGGTGAAGTAGAAATATGCAATGGTGTTGATGAAAATTGTGATGGCTTAATTGATGAAGGATTAACATTTGATATTTACTTTGCCGATACAGATGCTGATACTTATGGAGATTCATTTAACACCACTACAACTTGCGATGGTGCACCATTCGGATATGTATCTGATAATACCGATTGCGATGATACCCAAAGCACAGTATTCCCTGGCGGCATAGAAATATGTGATGGTTTGGATAACAACTGCGATGGTAACACAGATGAAGGTACTGTAAGTGCAAGTATAACACCTGCAGGCACGGTTCAGATATGCCGTGGCACATCCACTACCTTAACAGCAAATGCGGGAGTTGGTTATACTTACCAGTGGTTTAAGAATGGCAATATTATAATTGGTGCAGTTTCTTCATCATTTATAGCTACAAAAGCAGCTAATTATCAGGTGCAAGTAAATTCACCTGAAGGATGCTTTGCGTTATCATCACCAACTACAGTGTCGGTATTAGCGAGTCCAAATGCGAATATATCAGCGCCAAACGGCACATCGCTTTGCACCAGTGTTAAATTGAAAGCTAGTTACGATGCAACCTACACATGGCAGTGGAGAAATGCAGGAGTTCCTATTCCGGGAGCCACCAGCTACTTATATTTCCCAACCACACCTGGTTCATATACTTGCACAGTAACAGGCGCTACAGGATGTTCAAGAACATCTGCAGCCATAGTAGTAACAGCATGTAAAGAAGGTGAATTAACAGAAACAACCATAACAGAAACATTTGATATGTTCCCTAACCCGACAGAAAGTGAGTTTGTGATAGAGTTATCATTAAACACCACAGCGGAAACAGGTACAGTTCAGTTATTTAATATTATGGGAGAAGCAGTTTACACAAACAGCGTTGCGGTAAACAATGGCAATATCAGCGAGAGCATCGAATTAAACGATAGCGTTCCTGCAGGTATGTATATTGT
>JANMLV010000263.1:0-3726 GCA_031372705.1 Bacteroidota bacterium
CTATCGAAATAAAAAGTGGCTATGGATTAACTACCGAAGCTGAAATTAAAATGCTGCGTGTAATAAGAAAGTTAAAAGAAAATAGTCAATTAAATATTAAAGCAACATTTTTAGGTGCGCATGCATTGCCGTTGGCGTATAAAAATAATCGCAGTGGATATATCGATTTAATAATTAACGATATGTTGCCAAAAATTGCAGCAGAAAATTTAGCCGATTATTGCGATGTATTTTGTGAGCAAGGATATTTCACTAACGATGAAACGGACAGCATTTTAACCGCAGCATGGAAATATAATATTAAACCAAAAATACATGTAAACCAGTTTACGAATTCAGGCGGTATTTTTACGGCAATTAAAAATAATGCCATAAGTGTCGACCATTTAGAGTATTTAAATGCAGCTGAAATTGATGCATTAAAAAACAGCAATACATTACCGGTTGCATTACCGGGATGTTCATTTTTTATTCAAATACCGTATACACCGGGCAGGCAGATTATTGATGCCGGTTTGCCACTTGTATTAGCGAGCGATTTTAATCCCGGCTCCTGCCCTTCGGGCAATATGGGTTTTGTTGTTGCACTTGCCTGCATTAAAATGAAATTAACGCCCGAGGAGGCCATAAATGCTGCAACAATAAATGGCGCTGCCGCGATGGAATTATCGGATAAAGTAGGTTCAATTGCAATAGGAAAGCAAGATAAGATAATAATCACCAAACCGATGGATAGCATAGCTGAAATTCCTTACAGTTTCGGCGATAATTTAATTGAACGCGTTTTGGGTTGAAATTAGTATTGGTGTAAGCGTAACATTTATCAACACTATTTATTTTCACTCAAAACCTCAACTGTTTTAACGAACAGCGTTACAATTCTCATTGCATTGTCATTTTACGAATTATTTACAGTCATTAACATTTTGTTAAGCAACAATTTTGGTTGTTTCCCGTTTATACTTTCAAATTGCGGTATATGCCAAACCGAAAAACTAATTATCCTGTTGACAGGGATGCACAATTTATTATCTGGTTCAAAATAGCCTGGGGAGGAATATTATCTGTTGCATTGATTCTGCTGATGATTTAAATTGATGCAGATGGTGCGGGAGATAATATTCCGGGGAGGTTTTTGCACCCACCGATACCGTTGGGCATGCACTGAGAAAAGGAGAAGCGGAGATTGGGAGGGATTACTTCAATCATAGAGTTCAGTTCCGTGTATTCGAAAAAATCATATCAAAACAATATTTTACTTCATTCACGTCATTGCTAAGGCAGTTTAATTTTTCATTTTGAGAGGATGTGGGGTTGAAATGGTTTTTGTGGCACAAAATGTAAACCAATTGTGCAGCGCGAATGCTTGTGCGTTCTTCTATATAGGTTACAAGTGTACTTAATGCCGGCAGGATTTACTTTCTCCCACCCATTACTCCGCTCGCAGCTCCAATCATTCAGTTGCACTCCATTCTCTCCACTTAACGGCGAGCATTTAGTAATATCATTGACTTCAACGATTATTAAAAGCTTAACTTTCAATAAATAATTTAACCCAAAACTAATCTTATGAATAAAGAATTAGAATTTTTCACATTATTCGACAAATTCATTTCAGAAAGCAAATCCGGTAAACGACTCAAAAAAGACGGAACCAAAATTCGCCCTAACACTGTTGAAAGATATACACTTGTGCGAAATGAAATATTTAGATTTACCCAAATCGCGGAATTCAATATGCGTATTAGGGTTTTACAAAGATTAAACTCCAGGGAATTAAAGGCGGAAAATGTCTATTGGAAACGTTTCTATAGAAAATATTCTGACTATTTGTACTCTTTAGGCTGCTTTGATAATTATGTAGGAGCACATTTTAAGGTATTAAGAACTTTTTTTAATTACTTAAAAAAAGATAAAGTAATTTTTACCGGTGACGTTCATTCTAATTTTTATATACGCACTGAAAATATTCCGATTACTGTTTTATCACCTGACCAATTGCAATTTTTAATTTACAATACAGAATTTGAGAATTCGTTGCCGGCTTATCTCAAAAGAGCAAAAGACATTTTTGTTTTTGGTTGCACTGTAGGTTTACGATTTTCTGATTTAATGAATCTTACAAATAAAAACGTTGAGAAGACATTCAATTCTGTGTATTTAAAAGTGAGATCTATGAAAACTTCAACTGATACAAGGGTTAAACTACCTGAATACGCAATTCAAATACTATCAAAATATAAGGGGCACAAAAAAAAATTATTGCCTCAAATTAGTAACAACAGGCTTAACATAATATTGAAAGAACTCTGTTTGAAAGTTGGATGGACTAATGAAATTGGTAAAAAGCGTGAAAAGAAAGGTGTTGCCAAAGAGGTAACCATTTCCAACGAGTCCAAAACCAATTCATATGTATTTAGGTTTTGCGATCTGATTACAACCCACACCATGAGAAGAACTGCCATAACTACACTTTTAACACTTGGAATGCCGGAAATTATGGTTAGAAACATTTCAGGCCATTCATCAAACAGTAAGGAATTTTATAAGTATGTAAGTTATGCCCAACAATTTATTGATATGGAGATTGATAAGGTTCATCTTGCACTTAAAATTAAATAAAATTTACCTCTGAAAATTTACCAAAATAGGCTAAATATGCAATTTTTAGGTTATTTTTAACCAATGAACTATTCCACTCCACATTACGTTTCAAGCACTTTGTGTTATGATCCGTTCGGGATGTTGTTGGTGGAGAGGAATTGGCAGTCTGCGACTACTTATAAATATGGGTTTCAGGGACAAGAAAATATTACTGAAGTATATGGCGTTGGAAATTTTTACTCGTTTGAATATAGGGTATATGATTCAAGATTAAATAGATTTTTATCGGTCGACCCGCTATCAAAAGGTTATCCTCATAATTCTCCTTATGCCTTTGCCGAAAATAGACCTATTGATGGAATTGACCTAGAGGGTACAGAATACATAACTTATCTAGTCAGTGTTTATGGAAATGGCAAAGCTGCAACGATAATTAAGTTAGAAGACTTTAGGGGGCAAGAAAATTTCGACTATGCAATACATTCAGAAAGTTTTGGGCCTGAAGGCAAAGGAATAAAGTATATTTATCAGTATGTTGATGATGCTGGAGCAATGTATTTTTCACTTACTCTATGGGAAATGGAACAGTCAACATTTGCTTTAGCCTTAGGCTATCACGGCTTATATATGGGGTCAGGATCAATTTCAAATGTTGGGCTTTTGTTTGATCCGGAGAAAACTGGGAATGACTACAGTTTTATAGAAAACCCAATTGACGGTGTTGACGCTGTTGCTCGTATACATGACGAAGCTGCAAGTTGGATACCAGACAGTAAAGGTTGGCTTGAAGATAATCGCACTTTAGAATCAGATTTTGAATTAGTTAAAGGTTTTGACAATTATTACAATACTCATCTTATAAATAAATATTCAAGAAAGACAACAACTGTGGCGGACACTTTACGGCCAATTGATCCATATACAGGAAGAACCGCAAGTTACGAGGCTTTAACCGCAGCTAAAACCGGTAGTATTTTTTTTGGTGTTGTAATTAGATATAAGGATGCACACGCCGGTCAAATTGACCACATCAGGCCGAAGCAAATTGACCACCAATTTTGCTGGCGAAGTTTTTAGGTTTATGTTTTGTTTTTGGTGTTAAAAAAAATGGTTTATTTGTAT
>JANMLV010000269.1:0-20499 GCA_031372705.1 Bacteroidota bacterium
GCCTGTTGCACGATAAGCTTCAAACCAATATGGCTCGTATAAAATTTGGATATCGCCGCAACGTTTTGGGTAAATACCATTTATTACCAACTCTTTAATACTTTCATTAATTGTTGAACCGGCAAGTGCATCTATTTGAAGCACATAAGCAACACCTTCCATCTTTAAAAGTGGTTCATATAAAATGTCAAATAATTCCTTTTTGGTTTTCTTTTGGGCAACTAATAAACTATCGTTTAAATAAACTTGCTGATTAGAATACGCTTTTATCCATTCGCCTTCACCTAATTTATCTCGAATAATTGTAGTCATTGCAGCAGTCATTTCTATTTCGGTGGTAGTTCCAGCAGGAATTTTTAATGATTCCATATATTGCGGAGTTGGCGAAACACCATGATCGGCCGTTAAAAAAATCATGAAATTACCTTTGCCAATTTTTGTATCTAGATAAGTTAATAAATCGGCAATGTCTCTATCTAATCGCAAATAAGTATCCATAATTTCTACTGAATGCGGACCGTAAGCATGCCCAACATAATCGGTAGAAGAAAAACTAACACATAAAAAATCGGTTATTGCATCTTTTCCTAATTCCTCGTTTGCGATAGCTGCCTTTGCAAAATTTGCAGTTAATGTATTGCCAAAAGGCGTTCCTTTAATTGATTCGCTATTTCCATTATATGGCAAATAGTGTGGAAACATTGGTGAAGCTTCTCCAATATAAACAGTTTCCCAACTTACACTATCGGCAGTTGCATTTTTATATACTTCGGCGGGCAATAATAAATTCCAATTTTTATTCATCATTTTTTCGGCTTGCTTTTCAGCATTTAGTGCATCAACCCAAGCTGGGAGTGTTGCCATATAAAAATCGCTGGTTACCCAGGCATTTGCGCTACCGTCGTACCAATAGGCACCATCGGCAGTGTGGCCTGCGGGTAAAATTGCTCCTCTATCTTTTAGCGCCACACCAATAACTTTTGAAGCTTGCTGATTGCTCAGTTGCAGCATATCTGTAATGGTTGTAGTCAGCATGTTTTTTGGCGACATTTGATTACCTGTTAAAGTGCCAACCGGCTTCGTATTTAAATCTTCCGTAACATAAATCGACCTGCCAAGCGTTTCGCTATACCAATCGTTTGATACCACACCATTTATGGCAGGAACCGAACCCGTATAAATACTCGCATGCCCCGGTCCTGTATAAGTGGGAATATAGCTGTAATGCGTATTTTCACAACTGTATCCCTCACGAAGCAGTCGCTTAAAGCCATTTTCGGTATAAACATCCGCGTAGCGATACAAAAACTCATAGCTCATTTGGTCAACTACAATTCCAACAATTAATTTCGGTTGCACAGGAATTGTTTGTGCCTGACAAGTCCAAATCGCAAAAAGCAGTACGAATGGAGATACTATTTTCTTCATATTACACCTAAATTTTGGATAAAGTTACATATCACAATCCAAAAAAACGCTACAAATTAGTGAGTTAGGATTTAGTTTACCTATTGTTCAAACAAACAAAATAGCTTGACTAACCAAGTATTTTTAACAACTTAACAGTTCATAAAAATCAATACCCATAACCTCGGGCTTATTTTCTAAGCAATGTCCCGATTAAAAATTGCTCGTTTAGGCCTGGATTAAATGTTACTTAGATGCAGGCAAGCTCATAACAAGTGCTTTATATCTTGTTTCAAACACTTTATCACCTTCACATAGCAACGTGGCAGTCATTTCTTTAATGTTTGCTACTCTATTTTTAGGATTAGGATGTGTGCTTAAAAACTCCAAAAGGTCAGATTCATCTTCCGATTCAATTTTCTCAAAAAAACCGGCCGAACCCGAAGCAACATAATGTGTAGGGCACAAATAATTAACAGCATATTCATCTGCTTGCTCCTCATCGCTTCGGCTAAAAGCAAGCTGGGTTAAACTTGCTACAACATCGGCAACCAAATTTTCTTTGTTGCCCAAAATAATACCAAGTAACAGCGAAATGCCGTATGCTTTAGTCAATTGATCGGTTGAATGTCGCAAATCGGCATGTGCCATTTCGTGTCCAATTACACCGGCAAGCTGCGACTCATCTTCAAGATATTTAATTAAACCTGTGTACACATAGATATATCCGCCGGGCGTACAAAATGCATTTTGAACTTCATCGTTTTCAATTATTCGTATTTGCCAGGAAAAGGCATCGCGATGATATACTGCGCCGGAAGCTAAAATGGTATTCCTTATTTCATAAATATACTTGTAGGCTTCGGTATAAGTTGTACTGTCCAAAATCGGGTATGTAGCAGGATCTCCTTCAATTTCAGCTGCCATTTGCGCTCCTAAAGCAATATCATCTTCAATACTAAACATATTAACGCCACCACCCTCAGAACAAGAATTTGTAACAAGGGCTATAAGTATAATTCCGGTTATAAATAACAATTTGTTTAACTTCATATACAATCCGATTAAAATAGACTAAACAAACGAATCGGCCATAAAGTTATTTGTTATAAATAAAAAATGTGCCTTAACTTGCGGTCTAATGTCGGTACTAGACAAAATTCAGCAGCCCATAGCCACCGAACTCGCTCAATTTGAAGAGAAGTTTAAAGAGTCGATGAAAAGCAATATCCCGTTGCTCGACAGGGTTATGTATTACATCCTTAAACGCAAGGGCAAGCAAATGCGACCCATGTTTGTAATGTTGAGCGCGAAGGTATGCGGTGGTATTACTGAATCAACTTATACAGCTGCATCGCTGATAGAGTTGTTGCATACTGCTACTTTAGTGCATGACGATGTTGTGGATGATGCTTATGAGCGCAGAGGTTTTTTTTCGATAAATGCCTTATGGAAAAATAAAATCGCTGTTTTAATTGGCGATTATTTATTGGCTAAAGGGTTATTAGTTTCGCTCGACAATAATGAACACCGTTTATTAAAAATAACTTCAACGGCAGTAAAGGAAATGAGCGAAGGTGAATTATTGCAAATTGAAAAAGCCAGACGATTAGATATTAAAGAATCTATTTATTACGAAATAATTCGTAAAAAAACGGCTTCGCTAATTGCAAGTGCATGCAGTGCGGGTGCTGCCAGTACAACAAAAGATGAATCAATAATTGAAACCTTGCGTTTATTTGGTGAGAAAATTGGCATTGCATTTCAAATTAAAGACGATTTATTGGATTATGGTGATGATGATATTGGCAAACCATTAGGTATTGATATCAAAGAAAGGAAATTGACACTGCCAATAATTTATACATTAATGCATGCTTCAAGTGCCGATAAACGTAAGATAATTAATATCGTTAAAAACGAAAATAAAAACAAAGAAAAAGTTGATTGGGTTATCAATTTTGTAAAACAGAATGGTGGTATTCAATATGCTCAGCAAAAAATGCATGAATTTCAAAACGAAGCATTTGAGTTACTTAATCAATTCGCGGAAAGCGATAGTAAAAAATCGCTTGTTGAATTAGTTACGTTTACTACCGAGCGCAAAAAATAATGTTATTCTTTTCTTTGCTTTAATATTTCACCAACGCCTTTGTTACAGTACCATTGCCGGTATAAAATTTCACCCAATACATACCTGAAATTAATTGTGCGGTTGAAACCGTGATGATATTATCCTGCACATTTTCTAACTCCATTACAATTTTTCCCATTGCGTCAATAAGCTGAATGGTAGATTGAAAATTATCAGCTCCAATTAATTCAATTGTAAAAAAGTTATTTGTAGGATTTGGATAAATAGTAATATCACTGCCAAATAAATTATTAATGTCTAATTGACAATCAGGATTGTATGCATAAGACGGCGAACCGAGTAAGCAACCATCGAACCAGTTTTCGGCATTGTTCATTTTTCCATTTGCATCGAGCAACTCTAAAGTATAACCACCTCCATCAGGCGATAAAGGCCAAGGATAATCATTATTATAAATTACAGTTAATTGGAGTATGCCATTTGCATCAAACAAACGCAATTCTTCATTGCTGCCGTTTAATCCGAATAAAAACGGTCCGGTGTAATCAGTTACGGTTGGAAATAAACTATTTAGCTTGGCAATATCACTTGCTACAACTAATCTTTCGTTAGGTGCCAAAATTGTTCCCTCGGCAATTGTAAATAATAAAGTGTCTTTATCATCAACAAATCGCCATCCTGAAATATCCATAACCGATGGACTTGCATTTAATAATTCAATCCAATCACCGGCATCGGAAGCAATGGAACTATTGTAATTTATTTCAGAAAAAACAATAGCGTCGTTACAAGGCAGATAGTCGGTTCCCGGCGACCCGAGTAAACATCCATCGAACCAACTTGCGGGATTATTCATAGCAGCTGCAGGCGTTGTCAGCTCGAGTGTTCTGCCGGTTCCATCGGCGCCTTCGGGCCATGCTGAAGAATCGGCAAACGACATATTTAAAACTGTATTTTCTGAGAGATCAATCAGGCGAATAGCATCCCCAGAATTATCTAATTCAAAATCAAATCCTCCAATAACATTTGTTACATCAGGATGTATAGCTGAAAATAATATCGGCTTTTGTGCAACTACTAATCTTTCACTTACGCCCAATTTTGTACCTAGCGGAATAGTGTAACTATTCTCATTATCTCTATCCTTAATTTTCCATTCACTCAATTCTATTTCAGCAGTTCCATTGTTATAAATCTCAAACCAATCGCCGGATTCAAAGTCGTTATTGCTATTATAATTGATTTCGGTAACAACTAAATCAGGCGTAATTGGTGCACCGGTAAAAACCGCATTAAAGGCTTCCGATTCTTCCATATTTATGGTAAGCGCAACATCAAATGAACCCGTGGGAATTAAATCATTATCATCCCAACTCGAAAATGTATATCCGGGATTTGCAATCGCCGTAATGGTAACCGGTACCCCGTCAAAATAAATACCGCTCCAAGGTAAAGTTGTTGGCGTAATTGTATTTATTTTAATATATCCTGCACCGGCAGGTTCTACAGATAAAGTAACAGTGCGTTGGCCTTGCAATGCAAACGAAGTATTAATATGCGACCTTGCGGTGCTGCGTCTGGTATTATTGTAACTGAGCACACTATTTACATATGCATCAACAGTTGCTTCATTTGGTGCACCCCAAACTTCAACCTGATGCGGAATTTCAGTAATTATAGAATCACGCATGGCGTACACTATTGCTTCCATGTTTTCTTGACGATAAATTGTATTTATTAAATCGGCAAATCTATTTACGAAATAATCGCGCAATTGAATATTGTACAAACTGCGGTCGAATACCTGAGAAAACACATTTGGGTAGTAAGGGCTACGCGTTAAATTTATATAATTGTCGCTTGGCACGGAACCGAAATAACCCATTGCACCATCGAGGTCGTACATAATAAATCGCCATTTACCACCATCTTGTGCTCTCCATAATTTAGTATTGTTGACACCCCAATAATATCCACCAAAATCAACATTCTGATAATATATTTGACCTATGTAATAATCAACATAATTTTCTATATCGTTGTATTGAGCGAATTTATTATAATACGCATCGGTAGCTGGAGCTGTAGCCATTAAACTATAATACATGTTGTAATAACCTGTATCACTGCCATTTAGCACAGTCCATGAATTTAATAAATCAACTTTATTATTATCGATTCCGTAATTACTTTCTACAAAATGTTCATCTGCTTTTTCTCGGATTTCATAAAGTCCAAAAGGTTCACCGTTTATAAATAACATACAAGGCTGCCATTCTTCATAATCAATATAGGTATCTTTCATCACCTTAGCCAAAAATGCATCTTGAATTTTATATGTCCACACGTGTTGCCCACCACTTCGTAAATTAAAATTATTAATTGGTCCCATATCCGATTTTGCACCCCATAATGGATATTCTAAAGAACCATCAAATTCATTTTTAAAATCCACTCTAAAACCCTTTTGCGCTTCTGCCCTGCTCCATCCGCCATGTATTTCGAGGTTCATATCTTTTTCCCATTGAGCAACACCTTCAACAGTGAAATATTCAATATGTCCAAATCGCTCCCAAGGTTGCCAAAAATTAGCTCCAAAATAAGGGTAATTCACATCGTAACAGCAGCCTAATTCATATATACCCGTATCGTAATCGTACAAACTTCCCGGATCAATTGATATGGACAAAATTGGCAAAGTATATTCATCTTCATTTATAAAATACGATTGTTTTATTTGTTTACCGGGCAATAATCCCCCGGAGCTGTAGCATTTTGCCGAAACAACTTTATTTTCACTAATTAAAATTGCGCTTGTATAAATTGGAGATGATGCTGTAACAGCTGAACCATCTAAAGTATAATGAATTACCGATGTTGGTGATGGAGATGAGATGTATAATAATTCAGTTCCTGTATAAAATCCTGATGCCACCGAAAAAATCGGATCAGGTTCATAGCCTGAAAAACATGCAGCTGAATTATTGGTATATCCCGGCGTTGGTGCATCTGCAATACACCACGATGCCGCGCCGTCAGGTTTGCGCATTAAGCTTTGTCCGAGTGCAATATCGCCCGTGTATTTTGAATCAATTATTACGCCCGATGCATCAGACAAATAAATGGTTTCTCCGGTATTGCTAATTTTGAAACTTGTTTGATTATACTCTACAGAAGCATTAAACCAAACCGGAACAGTATAAAAATAATTATCTGTTGTATTAATTCCGAACGACAGCCAATAGTTTGACGATAAATCTGATGAAGCAGCGGAAGTATTATGTGTTTGCACACAAAAATAATTTGTTCCTGTAACCAATAAACTATTTATTATATCTGCAGATATATTCCATTCTTCCGGATCGTATCCTGCATATAAACCGGCTTCATGGTCGACACTTGCAGCTGCATTATAAGCGGGAGGAGAACCTAAAATATTTCCTGACCTCGCAATTTCAACACCATTTAAATAAGCAACAAATGCGTCGTCATAATCGGCATGCAATTTCGCATTTTCAATAACTGTTAAATCATCAACCGTAAAACCTTTTCGCATAAAAACACTTATAGTTGCTGCGATAGTGGTACCGTCATCACCATCGCCATATCCTATCCCGCCAACACCGTTGCTCCAGGCTGCATCCACAAATCCAATGGTATTCCAATCGGCAGGCGGTGCAGAAACCCCAAGTTTGTATTTCCAGGTATCATTGTTATAAACTGCAGATTCCCAATGGTTAACATTTGCCAAAGTATTTAACCCATTTGCTAATACTAACACATGCGCCGCCGGTTCTAAAACCAGATTTGGGAACTGCCATTTTTGAGGAAAAAGCGCATCATCGCTCAACCCATAATCTTGCAAATTAACTGCCGACGGCCCCGCATTGTAAATTTCTATCCAATCAACTTGCTCGCCGCTTGCATCAATTAACGCACCTCTTGAGGTAACTTCATTTATTACTATTTGTGCATTTACCGATTGAGCTATCGCAAGTACTATCGCTATGTATACCGTGTGTAATTTCATTTAAATCGAAATAATAACATAAAGTTAATCAAAAAATAACTTCCACTAAACCAATATAATCAGGCCGAATAATCTAAACCCGGCTGCCCGTAACATGTTCAACAAATAATTTAACATTCCTTACATAGTTCATGCCTATAAACTTACTTTTGCATACAAGTTAAAATTATTAAATGCAATTCCCGGAAGGTTTTATTAAACATATAGCAGATTGTGATGGATTTGATGAAATTGCCTTTAATGAAGCACATCAAACAAATGCACAAGTATCAGTGCGGTTAAATCCGGAAAAATTATTTGATCATAACTACACAGATGCTGTTCCATGGTGCGCAAATGCTTTTTACTTGCAAGAACGGCCTCAATTTGTTTTTGACCCGCTGCATCATGCAGGTGCATATTATGTGCAAGAAGCAAGTAGTATGTTTACCGGATATTTATTTTCAAAATACACCAATGCAAACAGTGCATTAAATATTTTAGATTTATGTGCAGCACCGGGAGGCAAATCAACATTAATTGCCGGATTAATGAATGCCAAATCGTTATTGGTTAGCAATGAAGTAATAAATGCCAGATCACGCATATTAAAAGAAAATATAGATAAATGGGGCAACCCAAATGTTATAGTAAGCAATAATGACCCAAGCGATTTTTCCGGATTAACTAATTTTTTTGATGTGATTATTGTAGACGCTCCATGCAGTGGCTCGGGATTATTTCGCAAGGAACCTGAATCAATGAATGAATGGAGTTTAGAAAATGTTAATCATTGCAGCAAGCGACAAAGCCGAATATTAGATGATATTATTCCTACATTAAAACCAACCGGTATTTTAATTTATGCAACCTGTTCTTATTCATATGATGAAGATGAAGCAGTTATTCAAACGCTTACTGACAAAGGGTTTGAAATTATATTAGACAGCAACTTACCTATTCAATTTAAACATGTAATTCAAAATAAATGGGGATATCGTTTTTACCCAGACAAAATTCGCGGAGAAGGTTTTTTTGTGAGCATTTTACAAAAAAAAGATGGTGCAATTGCAGATGCAAATTATTATCTGCGCAAATATGAAACCATTTCAATATCAGAAAAAGAAATGATATCGCCTTTCTTAAAAGATCCGGACGAATTATTTTTTTTTAAGCATAAAGATGTGATTTATTGCTTACCTGAAGCCATTAAACAACAAGTTACCTCGGTTGGAAGTTTGCGATTAATTAAATCAGGTGTTGCAATTGGCACAATTAAAAATGGCAATTTAATACCTGACCATGAATTAGCTATGAGCACACTTGTAAGCACGGCGATTCCATCCATCCTTTTGGATGAAAAAATGGCTATTGAATATCTCCGTAAAAACACTATCCAACCGGAACATACATTGACAGGCTGGTGCCTCATTAAATTTAAAAATATTAATCTTGGTTGGGCAAAAGTTGTTCCGGGTCGAATCAATAACTACTATCCAACTGCTTGGCGAATTCGCAAGTAATACATTCCACAATTTGTGAGATTTAGCGATTTGTGAATTGCTTATCTGAAATTAACCCTAAAAGCAGGTTGTATAACCCAAACCGACCAAGAAACAACTTATTACAAATACTATTGAATTGTGACTGGCAAAATTTAGAGCTCCACAAGGCATTTTGACACATTTTAGCTCAGCTCGAAGGTTTATATAGCAAGGGTTTCAGAAAAAATCCACATGATTTTAACATTACATTAAAAAATTATTACTTTTGACCCGCTATAATAATTTAAAAGCTTATACATACACAAATGAAATTAAAATTACTTGTTAGCGTAATAACCTTTGCGCTGTTGACTGTTAGCGTTTCAGGCCAATATACAATAGGCATTGATAATGGCATAAATGCCGCTACCTCATATCCAACACCTTTTGGCGACTACTTCAAAACAATGCGTGCACAATACTTGTATCGCAGCTCAGAACTGATAACTGCCGGCATGTCGGCCGGTTTCATCACAGAAATTAGTTTTACAGTTGAAACTTTACCACCAACCACAGGGCCTACTGAAGGCTATATTATTAAACTTTTGCAAACCGGCGTAAGTTCATTAGGCACAACCACGTGGCAACCGGGGGCAACTCAGGTATGGGGGCCAATTGATTATTTGCCGGTGTTAGGCGTAAATACTTTTATTTTAGATGTCCCATTCCTTTGGGACGGGACCTCGAATGTTATAGTTGAAATTTGCGGTGGTTCAACATTAGTCGATTACACCAAAAATGCAAGAGTAACATGGTCAGGGCCATTAGGATTTAATGGTTCCAGAACTCGAGTTAGTGACGTGGAACTCGACCCTTGTTCATATACAGGAACTGAATATAGTGATTATACACCTGGTGGTCCAAGTTACAGGCCACAAATAATATTCAATACGACTCCCGCAACCGATTGTGCAGATCTTCCAATTATTGGCGCTTCAACCGCTTCAGAATCTAGTGTATGTGCTTATGAGCCATTTACAGTTTCAGTTGAACCAATTGCCGAATTCGGTATCGAATATGCATGGTCGTCATCTCCTGATGGAGCTACATGGACTGTTATCCCCGGGGCTACAACAGCTGCTTATACTGCTTCTCAAGCTGTAGCATCTTATTATAGATGCACCGTAACGTGCTCCTTGAGTGGTGATAATTCAAACTCCGGGACTGTTTTTGTGGGTATGAACGTTCCTGCAACTTGCATGTGCATACCTACTTATATAACAGGCAGTGGATCAGGCGATTACCTCAGCAGAGTAGAACTTGGTGATATTGTTAATGTAACCGGCGCGTTGCCCGCTCCCTATTATTACTTTTATAATTTGCTTTCAACCGATTTAACTATCGGAACCAGTAATACTATAAGTGTCAAAGTGGGAACCTATGTTAGTAACAACGGTTTTGCTGCTTGGATCGATTATAATCAAGATGGTGTATTTGTTGCTTCTGAAAAGTTGGGCGAAGTAACAGGTTTGCTTGCAGCGGCTACAGGTAATGTAACATTTACTGTTCCTGCCACAGCTACCGAAGGTGTAACCAGATTGCGCGTTCGCGAAGTTTGGAATACTGTAAGCATTGACCCTTGCTTAGAATACGGATTCGGCGAAACTGAAGATTATAATGTGAATATTGTTTTGGGCGTTCCACCTGTTGCTGCTTTCAGCTATACAGGCGACCCAACTGTTTCATTTACTGATCTTTCTACAGGTGAACCTACATCGTGGAGTTGGAACTTTGGTGATGGCGGAACTTCAACTTTAGAAAACCCAAATCACACTTATCTGCTGAATGGCGTTTACAACGTTTGCCTCACTGCTACCAGTCCACTAGGCTCAAATACAAGTTGCCAAAACGTTACTATCGACAGTTATGTGGCACCGGTTGCCAGCTTTAGCTATACCGGCGACCCAATTGTGGCATTTGTCGACTTAAGCGCAAATAGTCCTACTTCTTGGAACTGGAGCTTTGGCGATGGCGGAACTTCCACATTAGAAAATCCAACTCATAATTATTTAACAAACGGTTCTTTTTATGTTTGTCTTACTGCAACTAATGCTGTAGGCTCAAATACGTATTGCGAATTTGTAACCATATCAGATAATCCGATAGCCCCAATTGCAGATTTTACTTTTACCGGCGACCCTACAGTTTCATTTACCGACCTATCGTTAAATGAACCAACATCATGGAGCTGGAATTTTGGTGATGGCGGCTCTTCAACTTTAGAAAACCCAACCTATACTTACGCCGCTAATGGCACTTATGACGTTTGCCTTACCGTAACTAACATTATGGGGTCAAGCTCTTCTTGCCAGGCCGTTACTATTGCTACTTATCCGGTTACTCCTGTTGCTGCATTTAGTGATGCCGGTGGACCGACGGTGGTATTTACTGACTTAAGTACAAATGTTCCAACATCATGGTCGTGGGACTTTGGCGATGGCGGAACTTCTACACTGCAGAATCCTGTTCATTTATATGCAACTAACGGAACGTATACGGTTTGCTTAACCGCTGCAAACGTTGCAGGTTCTGATTCCGAATGCGCAAATATTGTTGTTGATGATTACGCACCTCCTGCTGCAGACTTCAGCTTTGCGGGTGATCCATTGGTAATTTTCACCGACTTGTCTACAAACGACCCTGCTACATGGCTATGGAACTTTGATGATGGCGGTGTTAGCACTGACCAAAATCCAACCCATACCTACACTGTAAATGGAGTTTACAATGTGTGTTTATCGGTTACGGGCCCGGGTGGATCAGATACCCATTGCGAAGATGTAACTATTGCCGCAAACGGAACTGCACCAGCCACAGATTTCAGTTTTGAAATTGTAGGACTTACTGCAATATTTACCGACTTATCTACAAATGAACCGGATGATTGGTTCTGGGATTTTGCTGATGGCGCAATTTCAGGATTGCAAAATCCAACGCATGCTTATGCTGTAGTTGGGCTTTATAATGTGTGCCTTACCACTACCAATGCATTCGGGGCAAACACAAATTGCAAAGTAATTGACCTCCAAAGTGGCATAGCACAAAGTAATATTAATATTATTACCATGTATCCAAACCCTGCAGAAAGCTATACTGTAATTACCGGAGATGCCGTAAACAATGGTTATGATAATATTTCAATTACAAATATGCTTGGCCAATCTGTTAATACAAACGGTTTAATAACTAACGAAAACGGAACTTTAAGAATTAATACTGCTCAACTTCCGGCAGGTAATTATACCATTAACATTACAAAAGCCGATAAATTATATATCGGCAAATTGGTTAAACTATAAATTATTTTAAAATAAATATGAAAGCGGAACTTTTAGTTCCGCTTTTTTTATGTTTTTTAGTGATTTGTGACATGGCAACATACCGGTTTCTTTTATTTACTTGAGCATTCGGCCTCAAAAAGCGGTAATATTATAGTTGAGTTGATATAGTTTAAATCAATACAACATGAAAAAAATATCTACCTTCCTATTATTCAGTTTAATTGCCATTTACTCCTTTGCACAGCCAATCGCAATCGGCAATACAACTTTCGATTTTCAATCCTATTGGGGAAATCACAATCGCATTATAGCCTATCCCGATAATAAAGTTTCGGCAGCATGGATTGGCTCAGATGGTTTTGGTGCATCTTTTTCAGATAGAGGTATGTTTTTTAATCACTTTAATGGTGCAGCTTGGGGCGCATTTCCAAGCGGACGCATTGAAGGTGAAAAAACCTATTTCGGCGAATTAATTCAAGTGCTCAATCACGAAGTAATTATTTCGGATGAAGCAACCCGTTTGTTAGTTCATGAAAATAGTACCATTGGTGCAAACGATTGGAATGAAACAGATGGATCAAATGTGATTGATGGATATAATCCAATGGCATTTTGCCCTTCCGGAACTGATGATATTTATGTAGTAAATACCAAAAAAATTACTTACGAATCTTTATTATTTTCTCGCTCTGACGATGGCGGACAAACGTGGGCCGTTAATGAATATGTTTTACCTTTTACAGAAGAAGCATATGGCATTGAATTGGTAAATCCCGATTGCTATCAAATTGTAGTTGATGGCAATGATGTTTATGTTTTATATGGTGCCAATTTTTGCGATATGATTTTAATGCATTCACCTTCTAACGGCGCTGCAGGAACTTGGACATCGCAAGTGCTGATTGATTTTCCTATCGATAATTTTACCGGTGCTGCAGGTCAAACTACCGACTATGATGGCGATGGCGATAAAGACACTATTTCAGTAAGTGATGGAATGGTAGAAATGATTATTGAAGACGATGGAACTGTTCATGTTTTTAGCGGGCACATGCGCATTTATGACCCAACTGCTGCTGCAGGATATTTTTATATCCCTAAAACCGATGGCGTATGGTACTGGACTACCGGAATGCCCTCAGCAGTTTTATTAGATGTATTTATTGATTGGGATAATACCGACGGATTAAACGACCCTTACGCAGGAATTGGAACAGATTTCACAGCATATTATGCCGAAGGAATAACAACAATGCCAACTGCCGCTTGGGATGCAGATTTAGACAGAGTTTATATGATGTACATCATGCCGGTTGAATATAATATTTCAGATGGCAATCAATCATTTTATGATTTATTCGGAATTTATTCCGACGACGATGGTGCAACTTGGACCGATCCAATTAATTTAACCTATACAACCCATCTTGATCAAGAAAATGTTTATGCAAGTGCTTACCCAAGAGTTATTGATGGAAAAGTACACGTGCAATGGCAACAAGATAACGAGCCCGGCACATCACAAGATTCACCAAGTGATGATATTGTTGTAAATAATATTTTATACGCAGCGTGGGATGAAACCAGATTTGAACCTTATAATCCAACAGTTGATTTTACATTTACATTAGCTCCGGTTGGTGCATCGTATTTAGCAACATTTACCAATTTATCAGTTGATGCAGAAGATTATTTCTGGGAATTTGGCGACGGTGGAACTTCAACATTAGTTAATCCAACACATACTTATGCGGCAGGCGAATATGAAGTATGCTTAACAGGTTATAATGTTTATGGCGAAGCAACCGTTTGCCAAATGGTAGTTGCAGTTAATGAACCTGTTGCAGATTTTACTTCAATTGGTGATCCCGAAGTTGCATTTATCGATTTGTCAACCGGTGGCCCAACTACATGGTTCTGGAATTTTGGCGATGGATTTACATCTACCGAATCGGACCCTGTTCATACCTTCTTAACGAATGGCACTTTTAATGTTTGCCTAACCGTTTCAAATCTTGCAGGAAGCGATACACATTGCGAAAATGTTATAATTGATTCTTACTTGTCGCCAACTGCCTATTTTGTTTATACTGGTGAACCAACAGTTACATTTACTGACTTGTCGCTTGGCGGTCCAACTTCTTGGTATTGGGATTTTGATGACGGTGGGTCTTCTACACTGCAAAATCCGGTTTATACCTTTTTAGAAAATGGTGTTTACAATGTTTGTTTAACAGCAACAAATGGAATCGGATCATCAACTTTTTGCCAAAATGTTACCATCGATTCATATGCAACACCCGTTACAGATTTCTCTTACACAGGTGATCCAACTGTAACTTTTACCGATTTATCGACAGAAGATCCTTTCGAATGGTTTTGGGATTTCGGAGATGCAACAACATCAACATTGCAAAATCCGGTGCATACATATACAACAAACGGCAGCTTTGATGTTTGCTTAACTGCAACTAATGCAGTTGGTTCAAATACAGAATGTAAAGTAGTAATTATAGATGGGTATTTAACTCCTGAAGCAATTTTTGATTACACCGGCGACCCAATTGTAACATTTACCGATTTAAGTACCAATTTTCCAAACTCATGGTTCTGGGATTTTGGCGACGGCACTTTTAGTTCAGTTGAAAACCCTGTTCATACCTATTCAGAAAATGGTGTATACAATGTTTGCTTAACAGTATCGAGTCCGGGTGGTGTAGATGAAGGTTGCCAGGAAGTAACAATCACCAATGGTTTAGCAGCTCCTGTTGCAAATTTCTCGTCGACAATTAGCGGCGCATTAACAGTTGCATTCACCGATCTAAGCACCAATACGCCAACCGATTGGGCTTGGGACTTTGGTGATGGCACTATTTCAGGTTTGCAAAATCCGACACATGGCTATGCAACCGTTGGAGCATATAATGTTTGTTTAACTGCAACAAATGCCGTGTCGTCAGATACCTACTGCGATATAGTTGATTTAAACAGTGGAATTAATAATTTCACAATAAGCAATATTCAAGTATTCCCAAATCCAACAAATCAATTTATTCAAATCGAATTAAATACAAATGTTGCCGATGCAATAATTAAAATTGTAAATGTAAACGGGCAGGAAGTAATTATTGATGCTGCCAATATTATTATAAATTCAAATAACATAACTATTAATGTCAAACAATTGCCATCAGCAAACTACTTTGTAGTTATAACAGATTCCAAAAATACCTATATCGGAAATTTTATTAGGGAGTAAATCAAGCACAAAAAAACCCGACAAATTTTGTCGGGTTTTTTATTGTCAAAATTTTAAGCTTCATAGTACTTAGTCATGCTTGCTATTAAAAGCAATTAGTTTAACGCAAATTTAATTGGCAACAAATAGGCAACGGCAACCTTTTTTCCGCCCTGTTCACCGGGAATCCATTTTGGCATTGCATTAACAACACGCAAAGCTTCTTTATCTAAATCAGGTGAGGCACCTTTTTTAATAGTTGCAGATTCTATCTTACCTCTTTTAGTAACAATAAATTCTACGTATGCAGTTCCTTCAATACCTCCTGCTTTAGCAGCATCAGGGTATTTTATATTTTCCACAAGATAAGCAAACAGCTCAGTTTTGCCGCCGGGAAACTCCGGCATTCTCTCCGTATATTGAAATACTTTTGGTTCAGTTGAACTCTGAGCAGTTGACTGTAAAATTCCAATTAAAATAAAAAATGGCAATACTAATACCAATTTCTTAAAATTAGCATTTGTTGTAAATGTTGCATTAAACATGATGATCCTCCTTTTTAAATTTGATGAATTATTAAAATGATTAGTTAAATTATTAATAGATGCAGATAAATGAAATTGCACTAACAACTCCTGATACATAACCTTTTCCGATTGTCCGGCTTCCCTATCGGCAATGCACTCGTGTACAAATCGCAATTCGCGCTGAATTAAATAAATAAATGGATTAAACCAACACAACACTTTAACCAACTCAAGTATTAATACATCGAGTGAATGCCATTCGCGTGCATGCAATTTTTCGTGGCATAATATAAGTTCGCGTGCATTAGCATTTAAATCTAACGGCATAAAAATTAAATTAAAAAACGAAGCCGGAGTTTGAATTGAAGTATGTGTTACCAGTTTATATTCCTGTTCATCGGTAATTTTCGATTTGGCAATTAATATGGCAAGTTGAATTAACTTAAACAAAGCAAATAAAATCATTATTAAAACACCCAACAAATAAATGATAGTAATGGGTGAAAATCGTTCAAAGTAATTTATAGCATTGGCTTCACTACTTGCATTTATGGTAGTTAATGTATTTAACATCGAAGTATAACCAACAATTTCAGGGCTGCTAATCAGACCCGACAAAAGTGGTGTTGCAGCAGCAAATAAAATTAATGTCATTAAAAAATATCGCTTCGCCGTTAAGGTTGTGCCATGCTGAAAGATTGTTTTATACAACAAAAATCCAATTGCAAGTGTCAAATTAAATTTGATAAGAAAAATCATCATATCGTTATTTTTTCTTTTTAGTTTTTTCAATAATTTTTAAAATCTCATCCAGCTCTTTCACATCCAATTTTTCCTTTTCGGCAAAATGAGAAACCAAATTTTTAAAGCTTCCTGAAAAATAATCTTTCAGCAACCCTTTTGTCCTATATTTTTTATATGCATCTTTCGATACAATTGGAAAATACTCATGCGTTTTACCGTATGCCTTATATCCTACAAACTCCTTTTGTTCTAAAATTCTAATAATGGTAGACACAGTGGTATACGCCGGTTTCGGTTCAGGCAATTCCCCAATCACATCCTTAACAAAGGCTTTTTCTAAGTCCCACAATATTTGCATAACCTGCTCTTCAGCTTTGGTAAGTTCTTTCATATTGCAAACATATAACTAAAGTTTTAGTTATACAACTAAATATTTAGTATTTTAACATTAATATGACAATGCGAAAACAATGGATAGCACAATTTTTCGTCATAAAAAAACCCAATTACTATGAAAGTAATTGGGTTAAATCAAAATCTTGTTTCCTTTGTGCTTAATATTTAATAAAAGGCTTCGATGTTTGTAAACCGTTATATTCAATCTGCACAAAGTAGGTCCCGGGTGCATAGTCAGCTGTATTAATTAAGACTGAAAAATTACCACCTGAATTGGTCATGCTTTGCTTACTGATTATCTCGCCCAACAAATTCACCACCATTACTTCTACCACCTCTATATGGTCCAATTGAAATGAAACATGGATATAAGCATCCGATGGGTTTGGTGATATGCAGATAGGACTGCTCAAATAATCGGCCGCAAAATCAATTGATGTTGTTTCCAAGCACGATACACAATCACCAATTTGACCTCTTAATTCTCCTTCGGGATAATTAATATTGGCTATCCACAAATAAACACTATCATTTATAATTTGATTGGAATTGTTGGGTAAAAATGATGGCAAATCGGTATTCCGCCAATATCCATTTGCTGAAACACTAAATCCATTATTTAGCAAATTAGTTGATGCATCATAAATAATAGGGCCATTTTGTCCAAAAATGTTATTGCTTAAATAACTTCCTGTTGCTTCGCTTTCTAATCCGCCTGCAACAAAGTTATAATGTAGATTATCTTCGTTTCTACTTATTGAAACTATACCGTTGCCATAAGCGCTTGTAGCAACAGGCGAAACTACTTGGCTACCTTCTAAGTTTACAACAAATCCTTTCCTCGCGTAGCGCACAATTTGTCCTCGAATTTCACCACCCGGATAATCACCGGTGTGCACAATCAATGTGAGGTTACTAGTTAATAATTTTGTAATAGTTGATTCACTAACTCCAAGACTTGTTTTTATACCCTTAATGCTGTTACCATTTATAGCACTTGAAAAGTCTACTTGCAATGCGCCATATGCCAAACCATATTCACCTATATGCAAGTGGGCATAATCAATTGCAGAATTAATATTATCCAAAACAATATCATAAAACAAAGTATCCATTGCCGGACTCAACCTAATAACACATACACCTTTTGCCGGAGTAACAATTGCCGGAACCATTTGCGCTCCATCAACAACAGCATCAAATGAAAGCCCTTTAAAGTTTTCCAATTGAGCCCTTAATTCGCCTTCAGGATGGGCATCTGTCGATATTAATAAATAAATATGCTTATTATACAATTCGTCCAACATTTCGGGCGCCGGAATTATTTGACCACTTACTAAGTTACCTGCTGCAAAGGCTGTTAAGTCAGCGACTTCAGAGCCGTTTTCACCCTTTGCACCGCTATACAATTTAACACTCAACAACGGACTTGATAACTCTTGCAAAACAATATTAAAATTTAAGTTTTTCGCTTCATGGTTTAACGAAAAGGAGCCTAAACCATATGAAAAACCAATCAGTTCAGGCACAACTTCTAAACCGGTTAAGCTTGCAACATAATTCAAATCCCGTTCAAGATTAATCTGTCCTCTTATTTCCCCTAGCGGATTGGCATCACTAGTAACTTGAACATATAATGTTTCATTAAATAAGTTAATTAAAATTTCATCTAACTGAGTACCGGTTATATAGGTTGTAACTTTGTTATTACTAATAAATGCCGACAAATCAACAACTTGGATTCCAAGTTCACCGATTTCGCCACTATATATACCTACTGAAGTTGCATTGCCACTCATACTAATTAAACCAATATTTACAGCCAATGTATCTCTAGTGCCATTTAATAAGAAGCTGGCAACGCCCTTGCCCTCACCTGTTGTTTCAGGCACAACAGAACTACTCTGCATAGCTGCAACAAATAATAAATCTTCCGTAAAAGTGATTGCTTTAGCTGTAAACAAGCCGAAAAGCAAAAATGATAATAATGTAACAATTTTCTTCATAGTAAATAATTTTGAACAAAATTGCAACTATATTTAAACCCGTCCTTGTATAAAAACAACTAATTTTAGTAATTTCAATTCAATATTTGCTTTCGGTAATTACTTGGTGTAACTCCGACTTGACTTTTAAAGAAACGATTAAAATGTGATTCATCATAAAAGTTAAAATCATAAACCAAATCTTTAATCGATGTTTCTCTTTTAGAAAGCAAGTATTTAATTTCTTGAAGAATTTTTTCATTTTGCATTTCAGTTACCGTTTTTCCAAAACACACTTTCGTTTTACGCTGCAATGTAACTATACTCATATTTAATTGAGTTGCATAAAAGTTTAAACTACGTTTTTCTTTAAAGTGCAAACTAATGAGATCTCTAATTCTTTTCTCGAAAGCGATATCTGTTTGTTGCGTAGAAATTATTTTATTCTTTGATATTAACTCCAGCATAAACTGAGCAACAATATTGTAGAACATCGAAGGGCTTGTCCCAGAGGATACTAATTTATTAAAGTAATTAATAAATATTTCAAATTCATCGCTTGAAAACACCGACACGCTTGCCTTTGAAGCAAATAGCAAATAGTTGGTTTTAATATCAAATTCTTGCAATTTATTTAAAAAAACTGATGAAAATATTATTTCATATCCATCCGTTTCAACAGTTCTCTTTAACTCATGAATAGTATTTGAAGGAACCAAATGTATTGATCTCGAATCAACTGCAAACTCATCATTGCCAATTCGGTGTGTGCCGCCGCCCTGATTAAAAATTAGCAATTCATAGTAAGCGTGCGAATGCGCCTTCTCGAAAATTCCGGGCAAAGCCTTTTCCCATACATCAATACTTGCTAATAAATCGCTATTCGATTCAATTTTAAAATGTAAATCAGGCGTAATAATCATAATTAATGTAGGCCGAATACTAAAAAATTTTATTTAAAAATTTATTCCCACTACTTGGAGTTAAATTAATCCAATTTAAAAACAGCAACAATCACTTTAGTTTTAAAAAGTAATTCAGTAATAACATTTAATAATCACTTAACAAATGAAATTACTTAACAAACCTATTAAATATAAAATCACAAATCAAGCTAATGCAATGAAAATGACATAACGATGAAAAATCGCAATAAAAAAACCCGATAGCTCCTCACTATCGGGTTAATATTGATTTGGTCCAAAAATCTTATTCAATAATCATTGCAGCACCAACTGTGGTATTGCTTCCTTCATCAATAATAATGAGGGAA
>JANMLV010000271.1:0-22463 GCA_031372705.1 Bacteroidota bacterium
ACAACCGCCGCGCCGGTTTCAACAATTGCATCAACATATTCCGGATCAACCGGTAAATCGGATGTAGTTATTTTAATATCCATTTTTTGGCGACGCTCAATCGAGGCTTTCGATAAATAGGCATCCGGATTATCAATAGTAAATGGTGTATTACTTTTATCGGTAAAATAAATCCAATACCTTGTTGATAAAACTTCCTGTGCTTTTACACCGAGCCCACTCAACACCAATAAACCAATTAATAAAATCTTATTCATATGTTATGCCCTATTGCTTAAACTATTCAACAAAAACTGTGCGACTTTGTTTAAATCGCCCTGCGGTGACCGAAAACAAATAAATACCCGGCGTAAATCTATTTTTCAGATTAATATTTACCGCAACCGGGATATCCTTATTCAAATAAATTTTTTCTTCGTAAACCAATGCGCCGGCGAGGTTGTGAAACTGCAATGTAGCCGGGCCGTTTTCATTTAATTGCAACATGACTTCAAAAAAATCGGTTGCCGGGTTCGGTAAAATATCGAGAATAGATACAATGGTAGTGTCTTCAATAGTGGTATCAATAACAGTTGTATCTTCTACCGTAGTATCAATAACAACGGTATCTAATTCCGATAATAATATTTCGTAAGCCAATCCGAAATTCGGAATACCATAACCCATTGAGTCATTTGGTGTTAAATATAAATGGGCACTTCGTTGCACAGCATCAATAATATCCATATTATTTTTTGTCGGAAATGCTTGCCATAAACTAGCACATGCTCCCGCAATTAATGGTGATGAAAACGATGTTCCACTCAAATAATTCACATACCCATTTGGATCCAACACAGCAGAACCCGATGCTAGCGCAACCACGTTGGGCTTCAGTCGCCCGTCGAAAGTTGGGCCATAGCCGCTAAAGGCAACGTGAATACCATTAGTATCAACACCACCAATTGAAAACACACTATCTCCATCCGAAGGCATTGATACATAATGCCACGTATTTGCTCCTTCATTTCCTGCACTATTGCAAACTAAAATTCCTTTTTCCGCAGCCATATCTGCACCGATAGAAATTACAGAAGTATTACCATCTAAATCTTCATAAGTATGATTTTCCAATGGATCGTCAAAGGTGGTATAACCTAATGATGAATTAATTAAATCGGCCCCAACACTATCTGCTTTTTCGGCAGCCACCACCCAATAATCTTCTTCTACAACATATTCACTGTCGGCAACTTCGGTGCGATATAAATAAAAATCGGCATCAGGAGCCGAGCCTGAATAAGTATCAACAATATCACCACCAATTACACTCATTACCCAACTACCATGATAACCCGAAGCAATATTAAACACTTGATTATTATGGTCAGGAAAATTGCGCACACCTAAAATTTGGTCTTTATCCCAAAAACTTTGAAATAATGTTGCCGTATCAACACCATAAAATCCGGCATCCAGCACCGCAATAATCATATCCGTTCCGGTGTAACCGAGGTCGAGAATGGTATCTAAATTAATTTGATCAATTTGAGCAGTTGCATAACCGTAAAGCCCGGTAACTTCTTCAGGTGAAGCTGTTTTATAAAAAACATTATTATTATATGGCAATGTTGATTCGTCTATACTTCTATATTTTTTTACTTTATGCAAAGCCTCAACACCATCCATTAATTCGATTTGCTTTTTTTGGTGGGGAGATAAATAGGCACTAACCGCATTTAACCATTTTGAAGTAACAATTATATCTACGCCAATTGCTTGTAAAGCAGCAATGTTTTTATTGCTAACAGGCAGGTCGGAATAGCTGATTGGAATATTAAAATTGGTGCGTCGTTGAATTGCGCGGGGCGACAAATATAAGTTCGGATGTTGTTTGTAAAAATCGGCTTCATCTTTAGTATCAAAATAAATCCAATATTTATCGCTATTTTCATTTTTGTTGATGAGCATTTCAGCCTGTTCACCTAATACCGGGTTGAGGCTCACCTGCCCTGTAGTTGAAAAAACTGTTGCTGTAATAAATAAAATAAATGTGTAAATTTTTTTCATCCTTACTATTTAATATCGCTTAATTATTTTGTATAATCTATTAATCGCATTTTTACACTATAACCACATTCCACGCGTTCCGTCCAAGGGCAATCGGGACAAGATAAATCTTGTGTATAAAAATGATAAAATTCTTTTTCAATTAATCCGACATTTTCACCATATACTTCGCGTGCATAATCAAACCAAATTAAATTAGAGTCGCCTTCCTGAATAACCGTTACTGATTCATCAAAATCAAATCCATTTATACTATATGGCTCATCAACATTTGTATAACTATAGTTCCAGTCCTCATAAAAAGATAAATTATTGCAATCTTGCGCAACAGGAATATCATCTAATCCTCCTAAATAAATATTGCCATCCCATTCGGAATTTTCGCTGACTGGTGTCGTCATTTTAATAAATCGCAAGTTATTTTCCACCTTTTGTATCTGACCATCTACCATTAAAACATGCCAAATATTTGCCAGTTGCCATTCAGCAGTATCGGTTTTTTTTTGATAACGCTCGATAATATAATTGCGATTATTATTGAGGTCATAAAAAGTATCGGCTAATGTTTCTTTAACTAACCAATAGCTGGTATCGTTAGGAATAATTTCATTATAATTAATGGAATCGACTTCATAAGTTATAGATGAGCCAATTTTTATAGGATAGTATTTATAAAGCGGATAATAAATGTCCTCCGGAACACTGGGGTTGCAAGCATAAAATCCTATCCCTAATAAAAAGGTTAATGTAACAATTGGAAGTATAGCTTTTATATTCATTGCAAAGTGTGCTATCTGAAAAATTTATGCTGTAATTATTACGAATCAATCTTAAATGAACTAAGTATATGTCCTCCGCCAATTAAGTCGTTGCCCTCATAAAAAACGGCACTTTGACCCGGCGTAATAGCACTCACTTGTTCACTAAATTCTACACGCATCAATTCTTTATCTTCCAAATATAGCACACTTTCCGTGCCTGCATTTTTATATCTGATTTTTGTTACAGAACTATGACCATTTTCAACACCGGCATATTTCTGCATGTTGAGGTGGTGCACAAACATTCCGTTGCGCAACAAAGCATCTTGTTTGCCTAAAACCACCACATTTTCGCTTGGTTTAATTTCCGTAACAAAATAGGGTTCACCCAATGCAATGCCCAAACCTTTGCGTTGCCCAATCGTATAAAAAGGATATCCTTTATGTGTTCCTAAAATATTCCCCACTTCATCTACAAACAAGCCGCCATCAACACGCTCCTCCAAGCCATCCACTCTGCGCTTTAAAAATCCGCGGTAATCGTTGTCCGGCACAAAGCAAATTTCATAGCTTTCCGCTTTATTCGCCAATTCAAAATAGCCCATTTGTTTCGCCATTTCACGAATTTCGGTTTTGCGAATATTGCCCACAGGAAATTTTGTGCGCGCCAAGCAATCTTGACTTAAGCCCCAGAGCACATAGCTTTGGTCTTTGTGTTCATCCAGGCCTTTCGAAATATAATAGCGTTCGTTATCCTTATTTTGATTTATTTGTGCGTAATGTCCGGTAGCAATAAATTCGCAATCCATTTGATCGGCGCGTTTTAGCAGTGCCTCCCATTTAATATGCGTATTGCAGAGCACACAAGGGTTTGGTGTTCGTCCGGCTAAATATTCATCTACAAAATTATCGATAACATAATCGCCAAATTCTTCGCGAATATCAATTATAAAATGGTGAAATTGTTTTTCAACGGCAATTGTTCTGGCATCGTTAATGGAGTCGAGACTGCAGCATCCGGTTTCCTTTTTACTGCCACCGCTAGAGGCATAATCCCATGTTTTCATGGTAATACCAACTACTTCATAGCCTTGCTCATGCAATAAGATTGCAGTAACCGTGCTGTCGATGCCACCACTCATGGCAACTAATATTTTTCCGTGTTTAGACATAATTCCTTTGCAAAGTTACAATTTTGAGGGCTGGAAAGTTCATTTTGGGGCTATGTTCAGCCGTTGGGATTGGTTTAGCAGCAACCGGAACCAAATCCGCGAAGTTAAACCTACAACTTTTTGAGTATATCTTTCACCATCCCCTGCCCTTCGTAAACCATGCCAGAGTAAATCTGCACCAAGTTGGCGCCCCTATTTATTTTCTCTGTAACATCATGATGGTTCATTATTCCGCCAACCCCAATAATAGGCATATTGTTACCCAATTCTCTGCGCAAAAACCACAGCACCTCATTCGATATTTTTGTAACAGGTTTACCGCTTAATCCGCCTGCACCAATAGTTTCCAGCTGTTTCGGGTCAGAAGTCAGCATACTTCTTTCTAAAGTAGTGTTGGTAGCAATTATACCTGCAAGTCCCGTTTCTTTCGCAATTGCCACAATATCAAGTAGTTGCGTATCGGTTAAGTCGGGTGCAATCTTCAATAATATTGGTTTTGGCGTTGGTTTTGTGCCATTTATTGCTTGCAGCTTATTTATAATGTTCGTAAGCGGTGCTTTCTCTTGCAATTCGCGCAACCCCGGTGTGTTTGGCGATGATACATTTACAACAAAATAATCGACCCAATCGAAAAGTTTTTCGAAGCAAACAACATAATCTTTCCAGGCATCTTCATTAGGCGTAACTTTATTTTTCCCGATGTTGCCGCCAATAACCACATTATATTTTTTACGAGCAGCAATAACCGACTTTTTGCGCAGGTTACTCACCATTGCATCCACCCCGTCGTTATTAAAGCCCATTCTGTTTATAAGCGCTTCATCTTTAGGCAGGCGGAACAATCTCGGTTTATCGTTTCCGGGTTGAGCGAGCGGTGTAACAGTTCCAACTTCAATATGTCCGAACCCCAACCTCGCCATAAGTGGAATGTATGATGCATTTTTATCGAAACCCGCAGCTAAACCTATAGGATTTTTGAATGTGAGACCAAACGCTTTTCGCTCCAAATTGGGATAATTTTTTAAATATTTTTTATCATGAAAATACCCGTAACCCGGAATTAACAGCGCCAGTTTAAACAACGACAGCGCCAACTCATGCGCTTTTTCCGGTTGAAATTTAAAAAATATAGGTTTGAGCAGCGACTTATACATGTGTTGGCAAAGGTAAACTTAAAAATAATATTTTGGAGCAGCAACATCCTATATCCATTCAACTGCTGTTCCCAAGAGGTGCAAAAATTTATTGATTGAAAAGAATTGAGCAAAAGTGAACAAAATTTAGGGATTTAAGTAAGGTTGAAATTTATGCTCCGAATAACAATTTCTGTATTTTTTTATTGAGCGTGATTGAACTATGGTTTAATAGACAACAAAGGCCATGCATGAAGTTAATCCGTTCGGTTTTGATAAATCGCATTGATGGAAGAATTATGATTTCGGTCAAATTGTTATAATTAATAATTGGGTCATAGTAATGTTAAAACAACAGTAATTTACACCCATGTAACATCCACCGCCATACAATCAATTCCCGGTCCGATTGATGATTTGAATATCTAAAAAATAAAAGGTAGTTTTGAAAAGCGAACCTACTCGATTTATCCTGCTGAAGCGGGATTGGAGAAGTTTTTTTGGGGAAAACTTCTCCAATAATTTAGTTATAAGCCATTTTAAGACGACACCTATGACACCAAAAAAACTTTGGACAATTTCAATAATATTTTTACTAGTACATCAGCTTAGTCAATAAATCCAAATTTCAAATTGTCGCGATTTAATCCCATTCAGATCGCATGAGAATTATGAATAGTCATTGTCTATATTGTACCGTTCCTTTATTTAAACTGCCCTTGCTCTAGGAAAACAGAACTGTTACAAACCGTAAAAATAAAATGATGGCTGCTTTGTTGCCTGGAAAAATGAATTTCCCGGAAATTTCATTGCTTCTTGCGGTTAAATTGAAATATTAACAATGGCCCAAAACCATGTAAATAATGATAAAAATGACGATGGTACCAATGCATCCACCTCCAAGTTTTTTAGCCCCATAGCCGGCCAGAAGTCCTCTAAATAAATTGTTCATTATTACTATTTTTTATTTCTATTAAAAGAATACCGCTGCTGTAATATTCCTACATTCAGCTATTTATTTATTTGTAAAAATTATTTGGTTTAAAGTCCAAACTCACTACAAAGGTGGAGGGGCTTTAATATTAACCGGTTACAGAATTATTTAAATATATTGCATGATTCACATAAAATGAGAATATATTAGCAACGACTTAAGGAATACAGTTCAATATTCTCCGATTCCCCAAAGCTGAAAGACAAGACTGGCAGACGGTAACAGCACCTCCTATGTAAAGCAGTAAACTACCGCCAAAAAGTAATATTTTATTTTAAAATCAATTCATCGTGGTCGTGATATTTGTTGAAATGTATAAAACAGGCCATGCAGGTGCGATAGGGTTTTGCATATTTCAACAAATTACTATAGATCACTATGATCACGCTTGGTCGTCCTTCGGATTTTAATGTTGGAACAACAAAATGCAACTTAACTAATTCCACGTACTCCACAAATGCTGCTACGAGTCGAACCCGGTTGTCGGCAGTTATTTTATCTTCCATGCTGGCGAACTTAATTTGGTGGCGATTTTGAGGGGTGATGAAATCCATTGTGGTTATTTTTGGAAAGGTAGTACATCTTTTTCAAATTATTTGGTAGTTTTGAGTGGGCTGTGATGGTGGGGTGAGTTTTTTCACACGCTGACATAATAGGCAACTCTTAAAATGATACGGTACATACTAATAACGATTTTAATTTTGTCTGCCTGTATAGTCAGCAAAGCTCAGACACCACAGGACACAAGCAATAGGATTGTTCCAAAGGTAGAATTTATCAAATCGAATTTATTTGAAATCGCAAACATTGACTATCTCGAGGACGAACTGATAAGAATTTTCGTTGTAATTAATTCAGCACTAGTAAATGACACCACAATAATCAGGCAGATAATTTGTGAATTAAAAAAATCTTATCCGCTCGACAACAATTCGTATATTTCATTTTTCTCGGACAAAAAATATGCAAACTATAAAGACGAATTATTTTTTAATGAAAGAAAATCCTTACCGGAAAGTGAGTATCGAAATTGGCTGGATTCTTATTATTTAGGTGAATTCGAATTTGATACACTGACGTTTAAGACGTTTCCTGTTTCAAACTTTATGGACAGACAGAAAACTTATAAAATAAAAAGCTGCCTATAACTAGCACATTTGCACCAGCGGGGCGACGACCACCTCAGAATAATTTTCGATAACCTAAAACTTCGTATTTTTATTAAAGATTTTCGGTTGCCTTCCCCGTCATCACAAATATGCAAAACGTTTTATGCAAACATAAAATGACCTCATATAATTTAAGATAAAAGGCATGTTGAAAGTTACACAATATTTTAAAACGATTGGTTTTGCAGGCGATGACCTGGAAAAAATATTAAATGTTTTTGAGTTACAGTCATTCAAAAAAAATGATTTTATTGTTGAAGAGGGTAAAACAAGCAGGCACATTGGCTTTGTAGAAACAGGCATGTTTCAATACTATGTTATTAAAGATGGAGAAGAAAGAACCAGCTATGTATCTATCGAAAACACTTTCTTTGCTTCTGTGTTAAGTTTTATTAGCGAAAAACCTTCATTAGAGAATGTAAAAGCATTGGTAGATGGCAGCATAAGTATGATTAGTAAAACAAATCTAAAAATGTTGTTGAATGAAATTCCTGCTTTCAACGACTTTTATATTGGGTTACTGGAAGCCACTCTTTGTGGAATTGATGCCAGTCGCTATGACCTGATTGTATTAACAGCAGAACAGCGTTACGAAAAAATGCTTATTAATGAACCACACTTTTTACAGCAAATACCGCTACAACATTTAGCATCTATGCTTGGCGTTACCCCACGCCACTTGAGCAGGATACGCAGTAAAATACGTTGATTTTCTTTTTTAGACATTTGTCCGGTATAAAGCATCACACTGTTTTGAACTTTGCATTATTATTTAACTATAAAAATGCAAAACATTATGAAACATTTAATTATTGTACTAATTGTCCTCGTATCAACTTCTGCTTTTTCTCAAAACAAATTTTCAACAAACGAATTCAGCATTAATGGATTTCGCAATCCTTCCATCGGTTTAGAGTATCGCCATCAAAACGTTTCTGTTCACGCAGGTTATTACATTACCGCATTTGAAAGTGGCGTAACCACCAAGTTTATTAAAACAGTTGCCACGCTTTGGTTTCTGCCCGTTGGCAAAAAGCAAAACCCTTCTTCATTTTATGCGGGAGCATCTTATTTAAGAGGCTTGAACCTTGATTACGAAAATGAAAATGCTTTGGCAATGGAAGCCGGTTTTCGTTGGATGGTTTGGAAAGGGCTTAATTTAAGGATTGGTGCAATTGGTGTTGCCGCCAAAGAACATGATTTAAAAATTAATCCAACACCGGGTATCAGTTATTCATTCTTCTTTTAAAAAAAATATATGAAAACAATATTAGGAACCGGACAATTGGGTCTTACCATTATGCAATTGCTGCTGGAAGAAAACCCGAACGAAAATATTTTGTTGGTAAACAGAACAGGAAAATTGGACATAACAATTCCGCAAAACGTTCAGGTTACTGCCGCAGATGTAACATCCAAAACAGATATGGCAGCTATTGCCGGAAGGTCTGATTTAATTTTTAGTTGTACAGATATGCCTTATAATAAATGGGCGGATTTTTATCCTGCAACGGCCAATGCACTAGCGTATGCATTAACCGAAACTAATACAAAGCTGGTTTTTGCAGATAACCTATACGCTTACGGTAATGTTTTAGGGAAAGAAATGTATGAACAAATGCCGCTTTCAGCCAAAACAAAAAAAGGCAAAATAAGAGCCGGGGTTATAAATACACTGCTCTACTCCCGCGAACCATTTAACCAAAGGGTGGCTTTTGTAAAGGCTGCAGATTTTATTGGTCCGCGCATTCACAAAGGCATTTTCGGAACTGATTTTCTGCATAGTGTTTACCATGGAAAAACAGTAAGGCTGTTTGGAAATATAAACTTACCGGACACATTCACTTATATAAATGACTTTGCAGCAGCGATGATAAATGTTGGTGCCGCCAGTGACACATTTGGTCAGATATGGCATGTACCCAATGCACCAGCATTAAGCTTGGATAAATGGGTACATTTGTTTGAAGTGGTTACTAACAAAAAAATAAAAAAATCTGTTACGCCTAAGTTTATAATCAGAGTCGCTGGCCTTTTTAATTCATTTATCAAAGAACCATATGAAATGGCTTACCAGTTTGAATATCCATACCTGGTAAACCATGACAAATATTTAAACCGCTTCGGTAACCATATTACCTATCCATCAGACATTGTAAAAGAAACGGTTGAATGGTATTTATCAATCCAAAAAAATAATTAATAAAATAAGCTTTGATGCATTTATGGACAAATGTCCTTGAACGGAAATTTTTCTTGAAACACCTTTGCATTATCAAACAAAATAATTAAAACAAAATGAAAAGCAACAACAAAACAATAGGAATCTTACAAATTGCAGCTGCACTTATTATTCCAATAGTATTTAACTCTTGTGCATTACGTCCACTTGCTTGGAAACCTGAGCCAAAACCGGTATTTGCAGGCACCACAGAACTCAATGAAAAATTAACTGCTGCTCAAAAAATTGAAATTGATGGCTGGTACGGTCCAGAAGACATTGTTTTTGACAAGGCAGGAAATATGTATTGTGGCGTGCATAGTAAAGCAACTGATTTCAGCGATGGGAAGATTCTGAGAATAGATACTTCAGGTAAGATTGAAATTTATTACAACGCTGGTTCATGGGTAGCTGGTTTGCATTTTGATTCAAACGAAAACCTGGTTGCCCTTAGTCATAAAGAAGGATTAATCAGTATAAGTAAAGATAAAAAAGTAACGGTGCTGGCAACTAAAGATGAAAACGGGAAAGCATTTTTAATTCCAAACGGATTGGATATTGCGTCTGATGGGAAGATCTATTTCTCTAACACTTCCGAAAAATCAGCTTACAATATTAAGTATGGCCGTAAAATAATTTTAGAAATGAAGCCATTAGGCGGGCTTTATTGCTACGACCCTGCACAAAGGAAAGTAACCACTTTAATTGATGGCACCTATTTTGGCAATGGTGTAGTGCTATCAAAAACCGAAGACTATGTGCTGTTGGTTGAAACCACCAAATACCGGGTGTTACGTTATTGGTTAAAAGGGAACAAGGCCGGGCAAACAGAAACATTTATTGACAATCTTCCCGGCTTTCCTAATGGAATTTCTATCAGAGAAGATGGCAGCTACTGGCTTGGCTTTACTACTAAGCGCAATGATGCTTTGGATAAAATGCATACCAAAACCGGAACTAAAAAATTAGTGTATGCGCTCCCCGGTTTTCTTCAGCCCAAAGCAGATAAGTTTGGTATGGTTATAAATATTTCTACAGAAGGGAAAATTCTTCAGTCCCTTTTTGATACAAAAGGAATTATCATGCCCGAAGCAGGTGCAGTAAAAGAGCAAAACGGTTTCTTATATCTTGGTGGTGATGTGGTGCCATATATTGGAAAATATAAATTAGATGACATTACAATTCATACAAATTTTTAAAAATAGGTTTATGAGAAAAGAAAAAACAATAGGATGGTTATTAATAGCTGGAGCCGTTGGGGTTTTAATACCTTACAGTATTCTCACAATTATCTTTGACTATCCTGATATTTTGAGGCAAAATACTTCTATAATTCTTACAAAATTTCATGAAGGCGGCAACGAATTAATATGGACATGGTTTTCCTTTGCTCTTATTGGGCTTCCTTTAATCCCTGCTTATATTATGATTGGGCAAAAGTTTGAAAACAAAGCGCCATTGGTGCGCATGGCTACAACCATCGGAGTGATTGGATTAATTGTTCAGATGATTGGCTTATTAAGATGGACATTTGTTGTACCGGTGCTTGCTGATACGTTTGTAAATGCAACAGATGAAGCAACGAAAGCTGCTGCTATCGTTTCTTTTAAAACTATTCACCAGTTCGGCGGTGTAATACTAGGCGAACATTTAGGGCAACTTTTTACCATTGCGTGGACAGTGATGATGACCATTTCATTTGCCAATTTAAAACTGTTACCAAAATGGGTAAACTGGCTGGGTATTATCAGTGCTGCTATTTACCTGATGGCACAAGCTGAATTATTTGCAACGGTAATAAAAGGTTTTCCTGTATGGGATATGGCCGGCTTTATTGGAAGTACACTCTGGCTGGTTTGGCTTATCATAGTGGGTGTTATGTTTATTAAAAAAAGAAATCAAAATATTTAATCAAAAAAATAATTTAGTTATGATAACCAAAATAATTTTTGCAATTACGCTACTGGCATACGCAATGATTGCAAGCCAAGCTTTCATGTACATGCTTTCATTGAAACAGGTACAGCTTAATTTGGTTGCTAATTCTTATACCGAAATAAGAAAGCTGATAGACATTAGCATGAGAGCCAGCTTTAAATATGTTATTTACGTAGCATTATTTGCAAATGTATTACTTGTAATCTTAGCCGCCAAAACTCCCTCAAGCCTTGTATTTATTACTGCAACAATTGCGTTGCTTGCATTGGTAGCTGAAATAGTGCTTACATTAAAAGGTAATTTACCTATCAATGATGTTATCAATACATGGTCGTCAGATAATGTTCCTGCAAACTGGACAGCTTTCAGGGACAAATGGTTTACTATTTTTAAATACAGGCAAATTGCCAGCATAACCGGATTTATTAGTTTACTTATTGGCGCTGTGTTTGGGACGAAATAATTTTTTACGATTGGGCAAACAATGAACATGAGACTTATTATCAAAACAATATTCTTTACTTTATTACCTATTCAACTTATGGCACAAAACAATATTTTATTTATGTCTGCTACAGAAATAGCAGCTAAAATCAGGAACAAGGAAGTTACTTCCTATGAAGTAGTATCTGCTTATTTACAGCAAATAGATGCCCAAAACGACATCTTTAATGCGGTAGTTTTAGTCGACAAAGAAAATGCTTTACGTCAAGCTCAATTAGCGGACAAAGCGATTAAAAATGGTGATAATTCAGGGAAATTGCATGGCGTCCCAATTACAATCAAGGATAATTATTTGACAAAAGGACTTACAACTACATCGGGATATGAACCATTGCGAAACAATATCCCAACAATAGATGCCGAACTTGTAAAACTGCTGAAATCGGAAGGCGCCATTATTATTGGTAAAACCAATTTATCGGCTTTAGCCATGGATATGCAGACTGATAATGCTATTTTCGGTAAAACGAATAATGCCTGGGATATTACCAGAACCAGCGGAGGTAGCAGCGGTGGTTGTGCTGTTGCACTTGCAACCGGAATGACTTCTTTATCATTCGGAAACGATTTGGCAGGGTCTATTCGGATTCCATCAGCCTATTGCGGTGTATATGGTTTTAAGCCCACATTTGGAGGGGTATCATTACAGGGAATTCAAACTGATCCGAAAGAGAAAACAAACGGATTAAAATCACTTGCAGTTGCAGGACCATTAGCGAGAACTATTGAAGATTTACAACTTGCTATGGATATAATTGCAAATAACACCAACACCGATAAAAACTTAATTCCCCTAAACAGATGTATGGATACTATAGACATAAAGCACTTGAAAATTGCATGGACTGATGAGTTCGGTGGTGTACCTGTTGATAATGAAATCAAAAAGGCGATTCAAGAATTCGTTTCAAAGTTAGAGCAATCGGGTGCTACTGTTGTAAAAATTACTCCGCCAATTGACTTTCATCTTGCATGGAAAACCTGGGGAAGTTTTGTGGGTATGCAAGGTGGTTACAAGACTTCAAATTTTGCAAAGTGGATAGGGAATCCATTTATAAAAGGAGTTCTGAAAGATGTGCCAATGCATCAAAATATCGTAAAACCAACTTCAGTGGAAAAATATATGGAAGCCTTAAACATACAGGATTCATTAATTACTCAGATGGACAATTTCTTAGATAGTTTTGATGTGTTTATTTGTCCTGTAAGCTCAGTAAAGGCATTTCCACATCATAAACCGACTAAAAATTTAGGAAATTTTAATATTTACAACAATCCAATAGCAGTAAACAACGAGTCCATCCATTATTATATGGCAACCCAAGCATATACTACACCATTTACACTTACTGAAAATCCTGTTTTGTCTATGCCAATTTCAATCAGTAAAGATTCCTTACCTATCGGTATTCAAGTAATTGGTAAACGTTATTCAGATTTCAAACTGCTGAAAATTGGAATGGTATTAGATGACTATTCTGAAAAGTTTAAATATCCATTAGAATAATTTTAATTTTGTAATTGACGAACAATGTACGCAAGTAATATCGGTTTGGTAATGAGGTGGCTTAAATTTATCTATGAAAAATCCTAGATAAATTCAATAAATAAAAAGCTAAAATATGAGCAAAATAATTTTCGACAGTGCAATATCACTCGATGGTTTTTTCGCAGGAGATAACAGAGGTCCTAAAAATCCAATGGGTGGTGTATCCGGTCAAATTCATTCTTGGATGTTTAATCAAAAAGCTTTTTGGGAATATTTAGGATTAGAGGGTGGCAAAGAAGATGGACCCGACGGGAAATTTATTAGAGAAACTATTAACCGAACATACGCATTTATTATGGGAAAACGTATGTTTGAAGAAGGCGAAGCCAGTTGGCCAAACGACCTTTATAAAGCTGACGTTTATGTATTAACTCACGAAAAGCGAGAACCATGGGTTCAAGAAGGCACAACAACTTTTCACTTCATAAATGATGGAATAGAAAGTGCCTTGGACAAAGCAAAACAATCCGCAAAAGGAAAGGATATAGGAATACAAGGTGGTGCAAACACCATTCAACAATTTTTAAATGCGGGACTTATAGATGAATTTTTTATTCATATTGCGCCTGTTTTTTTAGGAAGCGGCATCCGACTATTTGATGGTATTGATAAGGACAAATATGATATTCAAATTCAAGCAGTAATTCCTTCAGACTTGACAACACATTTAAGGTACAAATTGATAAAGAAATAGAAACAGCTGCCCATTTACTTTACATTACAATTATTCTACGATTCAATTTCCAAACATAGTTTGGTGAACAAGGTGGCGATTTTACGCTTACGACAAACCAAATTCCTAAGATTAATCTACAAGTTATATTCATACAAGGGCATTCCAAAAATGGCAAGATGGGAAATCACCCCGAAGTCATGCAAAAAGACAAATTTCTCGTTTTTTAATGTTTTTTTATTGTTTTTCAATAAATATTTATTATCTTTGTGCCAACATAAACAAAAAACAACATGTCAAAACGAAACAACCTCATTTTCAAAGGCTTACAAATATTTGCCTGGATCATCTTTGTGGGCCTTTGCATCGAAGCAGGAGCTTTAATTGTCAATTTTGTTTTCAGTATTTTCAATCCAAACGTAATTGGGAATCTATATCAAAAATTGGATTTAACTGAAATGCATAATCGAAGCAAACCTACTTTTTTTGTAATGTATTGCTTTATATTGGCGGTTGCCATCTTGAAAGCTTACCTATTTTATATTGTTATTGAACTGATGAGCAGTCTTAACTTGAAGTCGCCATTTAACACCACCGTTGCCAATCACATTTCAAAAATCAGCTACTTTACCCTTGCAATAGGAATTATAAGCTTCATAGCTAACGAAATAGCTAAAGAATTAGAGAAAAGCGGATTTGATATCGACAAATTAAACGAATTTTGGACCGATGGTGAAGCATTCATATTTATGGCTGCTGTTATTTATATCATTGCAACTATCTTTTCAAGAGGTGTTGAAATTCAAAACGAAAACGACTTAACTGTTTAAATTATGCCAATTATTGTAAACTTAGATGTAATGATGGCAAAGCGAAAGATGTCGTTAAACGAGCTATCTGAAAAAGTTGAATTAACTTTATCTAATCTTTCTATTTTGAAAACCGGAAAAGCAAAAGCAATCAGATTTTCTACGTTAGAAGCCATCTGCAATGCATTGGATTGTCAACCGGGTGATATATTAGAATACCAAAAAAATGAAGCAATAAACCTCAGCGAATAGCCCTGTGTACCATTGAATATTAAAATCAAATGAATATACAAGATGCAATAGCAGCTTATATCAGCAGCCAACCTCAGGCAAAACGCAATGATATGCAATTGCTCCGTAACACCATACTGCAAATTATGCCGGAGTGTAAATTATGGTTTTTAGACGGTAAAAACAGTGAAAATAAAATTGTTGCCAATCCCAATATAGGATATGGACATCAAACTATTGCTTATGCTGATGGAAGTAACCGGCCATTTTATCAAATTGGTATCAGTGCTAATACAACAGGTATATCAATATATATTATGGGAATAAAGGTTAAACAATATCTATCCAAAACATTTGCAGATAAAATTGGCAAGGCAAGTGTGACAAGATATTGTATTAAATTTAAATCGGTTAACGATATTAATATTGACGTTTTAGAAGACGCCATAAAACAAGGGTTTGAAGCCACTTCAAAATAAAAACACCATAAATAACATGTCAGATATTGAAATAAAACAAGTAGGACTCAGCGATATTAACCAACTGCAAACAATTGGCAGACAAACTTTTTACGAAACCTTTTCAGCAGGAAACAGCGAGGAAAATATGACGAAATATTTAGCAGAAGGATTTGCAATCGAAAAATTAACAACCGAACTCACCGATACCAATGCTGCATTTTACTTTGCTGAAATTAATAACGCACCAATTGGCTATCTTAAAATAAACTTTGGCAAATCGCAAACTGAAATGCAAGATGAAGCCGCTCTTGAAATTGAACGCATTTATGTACTTAAAGAATACCATGGCAAAAATGTCGGGCAATTATTATACGAAAAAGCCATTCAGATTGCAAGCGAGCAACTAGCAACATATGTATGGTTAGGCGTTTGGGAAGAAAATCCTAGAGCAATTCAATTTTACAAAAAAAATGGTTTTGTCGAGTTCGATAAACACATTTTCAAATTGGGAGATGATGAACAAACCGACATAATGATGAAATTAAAACTCGATTATTAAAGTTGCTGCATAAAATTATGTCCCATTGCACACGAATCGAAATTTGAATATTTTAATATCTATTTCAACGAAGTTCAACATTTAAAAGCAGCATAATACAAAATACATCACATGAATAATTCCAAGAATCAGGATGAACGGATAGCGAAGATGACATTTAGCACTGTTTATCTACTGTATTTAGCTAAAATAGAGAGGAAGGGCCGAACAAAGGAGGAATTGCACCAAATAATTAAGTGGCTTACAGGATATGATGACAGCAAAATGCTAGCATTGATAAATGAAAACATTACTTTTGAAAAATTCTTTCAAGCGGCAACAATAAATCCAAATGCGCATCTTATTACAGGCTTGATTTGTGGCTATAGAGTTGAAGAAATCACTAATCCCTAAACTCAACAAGTGCGATACTTAGATAAACTTGTTGATGAGTTGGCTAAAGGTCGTAAAATGGAGAAAATTTTACGGGAATAATAACAAGTAAATGAGACTCCATTTTGGATTTAATTTAATTACTAATAAAAAAATAGATTTTAACATGATTCATATTTCAAGTGGTGATATTTAATTGGATAAAGAAATTACATCTCAAGCAATATCAACAGGAGTTTAAAACAAAAAACGCCGCGTAACACACCAAATTTTAATTTAACAGTATTTATTTTTAACTTCGAATTGTTATCATAATAACCAAGTTGTAGCGATACACTTTTTTAGCTATGGCACAACTTTTAAAAATTGAATACAATGCCTGCAAAAAAATCGAAACTCGTTGAAATAAAAACAAAACCTACTACTGATAGTGTAGTAGATTTTATAAACAAAGTTGCCGATGAGCAAAAGCGAAAAGATGCTTTTGTATTGTTAGCGCTCATGAAAAAGTTAAGCGGTGAAGAACCTGTTTTATGGAGCAGTGCTATTATTGGATTTGGTAATAAACGGTACAAAAGTCCCAATACAGGGAGAGAAGTTGACTGGTTGTTGATTGGTTTCTCGCCACGCAAAGCTAATTTTTCATTGTATCTTACAAGTGGCATCCAAAAGCATGCTACCGCGCTTAAAAAGCTAGGAAAGCACAAAACAGGTGTTGGTTGTCTTTACATCAATAAATTAGACGAAATTGACCTAAATGTGTTAAGTGAAATAATTGATACTGCATTAAAACTAAAGTAAGATTCAAAAATATGGGGCCTACCGGTTGATTTTTCCACAACTTTACTGCATCAATGTCTTTTTTACGCAGCTAAACTCAAATACAACAAAGTCATATTGTAATTTTACACGCCCAAACCCTTTTTGTTTGGCATTTTTCAACTTAGTGTAAATTATAACATGGCTCAAATTTCTATCAATATAAAACAAGGCACCATCTCCAAACAAGAGGTTATTGTGGGAATAGACCTTGGTACCACCAATAGTTTAGTTGCAATAATTAACAAATCCGGCATTCCGGAAGCGTTAAAAGATGCGGCAAAATCTGCAATTGTTCCTTCTATTATTCACTTTTCCGAAAATGGTACTATTACAGTTGGTGATGATGCCCGAACCCATCTTATCGACGACCCTGAGCACACTATTTATTCAGTAAAAAGATTAATGGGCAAATCTTATAATGATATTGCTACTATTCAATCACATCTCGGATATAAAATTATTGACGATAATACTGAAAGCCTCGTGAAAATTAAAGTGGGTGATAAATTTTATTCGCCAATCGAATTATCATCTTTTATATTAAAGGAATTAAAAATCAGAGCAGAAAATGTATTAAAACAAACTATAACAAAAGCAGTAATTACTGTCCCGGCGTATTTTAATGATGCGCAGCGACAAGCAACCAGAGATGCCGGAAAATTGGCCGGGCTCGATGTATTGAGAATTGTGAATGAACCAACCGCTGCCAGTTTAGCCTACGGTTTGGGAAAAATAAATAAAGAACAAACAATTGCTGTTTACGATTTAGGCGGCGGCACTTTCGATATATCCATTTTACACATCACTCCTGCCGAAAATGATGGTGGTTACTTTGAAGTGCTTTCAACAAATGGCAATACTTTTTTGGGGGGAGATGATTTTGATAGGTTAATTGTAGATTATTGGTTAAAAGCAAATAATATTAATAGTGAAAGTTTGAGTAAACAATTATCGCAAGCTATCAGATTAAAAGCCGAAGCAGCAAAAAAACATTTAACCAATTACGATGTTTTTGAAGGAAATATAGATGCAATTAATTGTCATATCGACAAACTAACTTTCGAAAACTTAATTCAACCATTGGTAACGGCAACTGTGCAATGTTGTATTAATGCGCTGCACGATGCGGGTTTATCAAGCAATCAAATTGATGCCGTTGTTATGGTTGGCGGCAGCACACGAACTCCATATATTAAAAATACAATTTCAGCTTTCTTTCAAAAACCTATCAACGATACACTTGACCCTGATGAAGTGGTTGCGTTAGGCGCCGCTATACAAGCCGATATCCTGGCGGGCAATCAAAAGGACATGCTGTTATTAGATATTACACCGTTAAGCCTTGGAATTGAAACCATGGGCGGATTAATGGATGTAATTATACCGCGCAATACAAAAATCCCTACAGGCGCAGGAAGGCAATATACAACGAGTGTTGATGGCCAAAGCAAATTGTTGATTTCGGTTTATCAAGGTGAACGCGATTTAGTTATACATAATCGAAAACTTGCGGAATTTACATTTTCAAATATTCCGGGAATGCCCGCAGGTTTACCGAAAATTGAAATTGTTTTTCAATTAAATGCTGATGGTATTTTACAAGTTAAAGCAAAAGAATTACGCAGCGGTGTTGAGCAACAAATTGAAGTAAAACCACAATACGGACTAACCGAAGCAGAAATGGGTGCCATGCTCCTCGAATCAATTAAAAACGCTAAGGAAGACATGGCGCAACGCTCAATAATTGAAGCCCGTGTTGAAGCTCAAAATATGATTGACACCTGCGAACGATTTATTACTAAAAATGTAACATTGCTTACTGCAGATGAAATTTCAGGCACACAAGCAAAAATTGAAACACTAAAAACAAAACTTACTTCAAACGATAAAGATGAAATTCATCACTTTATTGAAGATTTAAATGAATTTACTAAACCATTTGCAGAACGGGTTATGGATATGGCTATTGCAGCAGCCATGAAAGGAAGAGCGTTGTAAACAATCTTGTCTCAAGCAAATAATATTCTTGCAACATACTTGCCAATTACATCAAACTCAATATTCACGGCATCACCTATTTGCAACATTTGTAAATTGGTATGCTCCCAAGTATATGGTATAATAGCAACCGAAAAGGTGTTCTCTCCTACTCCTACCAGCGTTAAACTTATTCCGTTTAAACATATACTTCCTTTTTCTACAATCAATTTACCGAAGGCAATATCAATACTAAATGACATCACATAACTGCCATCCGCTGCAGTAACCGAAGTTAAAATTGCTTTACCGTCAACATGCCCTTGCACCATGTGTCCATCAAGCCTGTCGCCTATTTTAAGGCATCTTTCTAAATTAATTAAATCACCTGTTTTTAAATTGCCGAGGTTAGATTTTAATAATGTTTCTGCAATAGCAGTTACGGTATGCACATTGTCAACTACATTAACTACTGTTAAACAAACACCGTTATGCGCAACACTTTGATCAATTTTTAATTCATTGCCAATAGCGGAGCGAACAGTAATTTGCAAATTGGCCCCTGCGGTTTCCAATGCAACAACTTCACCTAATGTTTCTATTATTCCCGTAAACATGATGTAAAAATACGCAGGCGTTAACTATTATTCTGATAAATCCTGTCTAAATAAATGAATATATCCTTCTTTAGGCTCAGGGAACGGTGAGATTCCGGCAACAGTTATTTCATACACCATGCAGCTGTAGAAATAAGTGCCTTCGCTTACATCCAACCCTGTTTTAATATCCTTTCCATTCCAATTAATCATTGGGTCGGTAGATGTAAATACCAGATTGCCCCAGCTATCAAATATTTTAATATCTATATGATCAATAAATCGAATTGGCATGCGCGGGATAAATAAATCGTTGAAACCATCGCCGTTTGGTGTAAACACATTCGGCAAATTGTAATCAGAACAATTATCAACGCATACCACATTACTCAATTCGCTTTCATTACCAAATGAATCAACAGCCACAACAGCATAGCAGCCTGCAAGTGAAAGCAATCCTTCATGCACATAAGTGGTATCGTTCGGGTCGCTAATGGCATTTAATACTGTTAAATCCTGACCTTGTTGTGAAGCATAATAAATAATATATTGCACTACATCATCGGCACAACTGTTATTCGGATTAGTCCAAATTAATTCATTAATTAAATCAGATTCATCTACTACCACAGAGCCATCTTGCTGACAAATATTATGCACAATTAATTCCGGAGCACAAGGTGGTTCATTGTCAGCAGGCACACCGCATTGTATTTGCGAAAAATTAATTAAAGTATCCGGTAAAGTTGCAATGGTATAAACACCGTAAGCCTTCACATAGTAGCAATATTGACTTCCGTTTACCAAACCTGTATCAATAAAATTCGTTTCGATAGTGGTGATTAATAATTCAAAATTATCGGAACCTGTTGGTGTTTCTTTATACAAATCGTAGTGCACATTATCCCAAGGCACATCAAAATTCCACGATAAATTTAATTTATTATCGGCAGGCGTTGAAGTTAAATAAACTGTTGATGCCGGATTTGTAGTTCCTAACAATTCGAAAGCGCCGCCATCAGTAAAATAAAATTTAATGCGGTAATTAAATGCTAAATCTTCAGTATTAATTAATGTATCTATGTAACTTGTATCTGTAATAGCTGCAAAGGTTGGTGCATTAATTGTTGCTATTAATGTTTCCGTCCCGGCAGGCGTGAATCCTTCGTTGCGCACAATCTCATATTTATAAGGCGGCGTAAAAATTGTGGTATCTAATACTTCAGCAAGCGGATTATACCATCCAACATAAACACTGCCATTAGTTGTAGATGTTGTTCTAACACTTGCGTGATTAATAATCGGCAAATCGCGTTCTAATTCTGCACATACTGAGCCGGACGGAGCGCCTTGCACGCGATTATAAATAAACGTAGGTGCAATTTCGCTGCGTTCGCCAAATTCTGCTACAATGCGATAAGCGTATTCCTGACCATAATCAACAGCTAAATCGATATACTCATAAGTATCTTCCACAAAAGTTAATGAATCGTAACCGGTTCCGGATAAACCTTTTTGGCATTTATCGAAAATTGTGGAATCGCAACCAATTTTTCGCCAAATTGAAAAACCGAGAAAATTTTCTGCGTCGGCGCATGTATACGGATCTTGCCAGCTAACCGTAATTTGGTTAGCAGTTGGAACCGCGTCCAAAATTATAGGTGGTGGAGCAACAACCGTTATTAACCATGTTTCCAAGTCAACCAACGTTTTATCTACAAATCCCTCTTGAAAATCATCTTCCGCTCTAAACACCACTGAATATACTTCAGCCCTAACATGGTTGCATACCGTTTGCCATGTAAATGTTCCCTCTACCAAAGCTTCGTTTGGCGTGCTGAAAAATTCGGCGGGACTTTCATCAATATACAAAGGGCCACCAATAGCAGATAACGTTATTGTTTGCGTAACATCGGGGTCAGTAGCAGTTACTAATATATTTAATTCTTCACCTGCATACACACAAGTATCATTTAAAGCAGCAATAACCGGTGCGTGATTATTCGTTTTTTCGACGAAAATCTGCATGTCTCGCAAAATACTGCCAAGCTCTATCCCATTTCTGTATTCCGTTATTAAAATGGCAATATTATAGATGCCTTCCAGGCATGAGGGTACATCCCAGACCACATCTCCACTATATACATCAATTGTAAACAAATCGGTATCGGTGCAAAATGTTCTGTCGTCAGGATATAAATACCCCGGAACCACAACTCCCGGATATTGCAATGGCACAACCAATTCGTATGAAAGTGAATCGCCATCGGCATCGTAAGCACCCGGATTATGAATAAACCATTCGCCAATGTTGGCATAGTCGATAGGTGGATACAGCAAAACCGGTGAACTATTATAACCCAAAGTAGTTGGCTCCCAAATTACCTTTAATTTCTTCCGAGCATTCATTACCTCCCAAGTGCTTTTACCTACTATCGCTATCATTTCATTGAATGTTCTTGTATCAAAACCT